>JBLHID010000035.1:0-21691 GCA_047615545.1 Polaribacter sp. | reverse complement strand
ACTGGTAATACCCAGGCGGTGCTTGACGGCTCTCTGGACCAATTTATTGAAGCTAGCCTGAAAAGCGGGCAGTAGCGCAGGACATAAAATGAATCAGAAAGTAGACGATAGCCCAACAAATGATACGGCTGTAGATGAGAATCAATATATTGCGCAACGACGCGAGAAGCTAAACCAGCTTCGAACGCAGGGTCAGGCCTATCCAAACCAGTTTAAGCGGAAAGACTTTGCTGGTCAGTTGCAGGATAACTACGGCGAATTGACGCGTGAAGCATTAGAGGAAAAGGCAGTATCCGTTCGACTGGCTGGGCGCATGATGCTCAAGCGAGTCGGGGGCAAGGCGTCGTTTGCCAATTTGCAGGACATGTCTGGCAGAATTCAAATATTCTTAAAACTAGATGTGATTGGTGAAGAGACCTATGAAGCCTTTAAACATAGTGATATTGGCGATATCTATGGTGTAAACGGTGTCCTATTCCAAACTAAAACCGGCGAGCTAACCATCAAAGTCAGTTCGATCGAGCTACTCACTAAAGCACTTAGACCTTTGCCCGAAAAGTTTCATGGTCTGACTGATCAAGAGCAAAAATATCGCCAACGCTATACTGATTTAATCATGAATGAAGATTCTCGACGTGTATTTGCTGCACGTAGTAAAACCATTCATTTTATTCGTCAGTATTTGATGGACCTTGGCTATATCGAAGTAGAAACACCCATGATGCATGTTATTCCTGGCGGTGCGACTGCAAGGCCATTTGTGACGCATCATAATGCGCTCGATATGGATTTATATTTGAGAGTAGCGCCAGAGCTTTATCTCAAGCGTTTAGTCGTTGGTGGCCTCGAACAGGTGTTTGAAATCAATCGCAACTTCCGCAACGAAGGGCTATCGACAAGGCATAACCCCGAATTCACCATGATTGAGTTTTACCAAGCCTATGCAGACTATATACAGTTGATGGATTTAACTGAAGACATGCTGCGTACGCTGGCACAGTCGGTGGTTGGTAGTATGCAGATCACTTATCAGGGAGAGGCAATTGATCTGGAGCAACCTTTCCAACGTATGACGGTATCTGAAGCAGTAATGAAGTTTAACCCGGATCTTGATGCCACTCAGTTGGATGATTTGGACTATTGCAGAGCAATCTGTCAAAAGTTGCATGTTAAAACTCAAGCTAGTTGGGGGGCAGGTAAATTACTGATGGAGATATTTGAAGAGACTGCTGAGCATTTGTTAATGCAACCGACCTTTATTACCGCATATCCAACCGAAGTATCACCCTTGTCGAGACGTAACGATGACAATCCATTAGTCACCGACCGTTTCGAGTTTTTTGTCGGTGGCCGTGAGTTGGCGAATGGTTTTTCTGAATTAAATGATCCAGAAGATCAGGCCGAGCGTTTTCAGCAACAAGTGGCAGAAAAGGATTCAGGTGATCATGAGGCCATGCATTACGATGCAGACTATATCCGTGCTTTGGAATATGGTTTGCCTCCAACGGCGGGCGAGGGGATTGGCATTGATCGTCTGGTTATGCTGCTGACTGATTCTGCTACGATTCGTGACGTGATCCTTTTCCCTCACATGCGCAAGGAATAAAGGGCATAGCCATTTGGTAGCCAGATCGTCTGGTTGCCTATTCAAGTTATGTTTCTATGAGCAGAGCATTCAATGGTTATTGAACCCGTATTGATCGAACCTATCTTAATAGAACCAAACTTCCATGCGATTGTAGTTATGCTCTTAGTGCTGGTTGCACTGATATTATTTGCCAGTGAACGTATTCCACTGGCTTCATCCAGTCTCATTATTCTGGTGTTCATTACCGTATTTTTCGAGTTTTTCCCCTTTGTCGGGGAATCTGGCCCAATCCACTACAGTACTTTCTTGCTCGGTTTCGGCCATCAAGCGTTGGTGGCGGTGTGCGCGTTAATGGTAGCCGGACAGGCATTGATTCGTACCGGTGCGCTTGAGCCCATTGGTCGACAATTAGCTAGGTTATGGGTTGTCAGTCCAAAGCTGTTTTTCTTGGCTACGCTTGTGATTGGTGCGGTGTTGAGTGCATTCGTCAATAATACACCGATCGTCATTTTACTCTTGCCGATTTTGATTAGCGTGTCAGTAAAAACCAGTACGCCGGCATCGGAGCTTTTAATGCCAGTTGGTTTCGCTGCCTCAATTGGTGGAATGGCGACCAGTATCGGTACTTCTACCAATTTGCTCGTGGTGGCTGTAGCGGCTGACCTTGGCATGCGTGAATTTGGTATGTTCGATTTCGCGTTACCAGCCGCGATAGCAGGTGGTATCGGTATTCTATATTTGTGGTTGATTGCGCCCAAGCTCATACCCAATCGCGAAGCCCGTTTGCCGACAACTTCACCACGTCATTTTAGTGCGCAGCTAAGAATTCATAATGATAGTGTCGCCAATGGCAAGCAGTTGTCGGATGTGGTCGCGATGACCGGTGGCAATCTGGATGTTAAACAAATATTGAGGGGCACCGAGAATACAAGACTAGTCGCGCTGCCAGATGTTTTATTACGTAGTGGCGATCGGATACTGGTCAAGAGTACGCCGGATCACTTAAAGGAACTTGAAACAATTATTGGTGCTAGTTTGTTCTCGGGTGATAAGCCCGTAGATGAAGACCACCCATTGCGTGATCCAAGCCAACAAATTGCTGAAGTGGTGGTTATGCCAGGTTCGTCACTCGATGGCAGAACACTCAGTGGTGCTCGATTTACTGATCGCTATCAACTAATGGTTCTAGCGTTGTTTCGGACCAGAAAATGGGCCAATCAACCTGGCACTGAACATACCGAAGAGACTCGGCTTTATTCTGGCGACGTTTTACTCGTTCAGGGTGCGATTCGAAGTATTAGTCGATTGAAATCAAGTCGTAACTTGCTGGTTCTGGATGCTCGGTCGTCTCTACCCATTTCATCGAAAGCACCTCTGGCATTAATAATTATGTTGTTTGTTATTGCTACCGCAGCGCTGGGCATTTTGCCGATTGCGCTTAGTGCCGTGTGTGGTGTGTTGTTAATGTTAACCACGGGTTGTTTAAAATGGTTTGATGCAACCCGAGCCCTGAGTGCACCAGTAATACTGATTATTGCAGCCAGTTTGGCGATGGGTACTGCGATGGTCGAAACCGGTGGCGCTGGATATCTAGCGAGTGTGTATGTTTTGGCCACCGAAGGGTTCTCGCCTGTCATTATATTGAGTGGCTTGTTATTATTAATGGCAGTACTCACCAATATCGTATCGAACAATGCGGCAGCGGTCATCGGCACCCCAATTGCTTTTGGTATCTCTCAGCAGTTGGGCTTACCCCCAGAGCCATTTGTGCTCGCCGTAATTTTTGGGGCAAATATGAGCTTTGCGACGCCGATGGCGTATCAAACCAACTTGTTAGTGATGAACGCTGGTAACTACAGATTTTCAGACTTTTTACGGGTCGGCTTACCATTGGTTTTTATTATGTGGGCAACATTAAGCTTCTTGTTGCCTTGGCTTTACGACATCATTTAATAGATATGATGGTGATTAGGACGCTAGTTCAGTAACATGCCATTCCTGCTCAATAGTGTGTTGGTTCGGAGGTGAGGCTTTAGCCTCGCATATGCGAGACTATATTCCGAATGAAAAGCAGCGTTGTCCGGGGCTAAAGCCCCAGTTCCGACTCACTGTGTTGGGTTACTAGAAACCTAGCTAAGCCTGTTTAACTGAGTCAGCCGGCTAATCACCCATATTATTAATAGATATGATCACTAGACTCTTCTCTATTCAAACCTGGCTACGGTAACCTACCCTATGAAAAATAAACTCGAAACCATGCTGGATATGCAGGACGCTATGAATTCGCGCGTGAATGCCGATTGGCGTATGGCGAAAAGTGAATGGTATCGTGCTATCTGGACCGAGTGTGCTGAAATGTTGGAACATTATGGCTGGAAATGGTGGAAGCACCAACAGCCGGATCTAGATCAAGTTCGACTAGAGTTGGTTGATATTTTTCATTTTGCGATGAGTGACTATTTATTGCGTGAGGCAGATAATCAAGCAGTGGTCGACAGAATCATCAACGAACTCGCCAATCCAACTAACGAAACTGATATCCCCTGTGCGATCGAGGCGATGGCTCAGTCAACCATAGCCAATCAATCGATGAGCTTCTCAGTGTTTGCTAATGTCATGCAGCTCATTGATATGGACTTCGATCAGCTCTACCGTCTTTATGTTGGTAAAAATGTGCTCAACTTTTTCCGTCAAGATCATGGTTATAAAGATGGCAGTTATATTAAGGTTTGGAATGGCCTTGAAGACAATGAGCATCTCACTGAATTACTCAATGGTCTCGACAGTGAAAGTGCTGATTTTAAAGATAATGTTTATCAAGGGTTGCAATCTAGGTATCCTGTATAAACCAACAACGATTTCTTATTTATAGGGCGTTTTTTGGAACAACAATAACGAAGTACTTTTGGAGGCAAAACAATGAAAAAAATGATAATCAGCGTGGCTGTTTCAGCAGCTTTAGTCGTCGCCACTGCTGCGAGTGCAGCATCAACCAAAATTGGCATGATCACCACGCTATCCGGCGGTGGGTCGCATCTTGGTATTGATGTTCGTGATGGTTTTATGCTGGCGACAGAAATGGCAAATGCGGATGTAGAAGTGATAATTCGTGATGATGCGCGTAAGCCTGATATTGCAAAATCATTGGCGAATGAGTTTATTCAAAAAGATAAAGTCGATATTTTAACGGGTATCATTTGGTCTAATCTGGCGATGGCTGTCATACCTTCTACGGTACGCGGAGGTACTTTTTATCTATCACCCAATGCCGGCCCCTCAGCTCTGGCCGGGAAAGCCTGCCACGAAAATTACTTTAATGTGGCCTGGCAGAATAATAACCTGCACGAAGCCATGGGGCATTATATGAAAGGTGAAGGGTTGCAAAAACCATTTATCCTTGCGCCTAATTACCCAGCAGGTACCGATGCTTTGACTGGTTTTAAATCACGCTTCGGTCAGGCTGAAGGAGAGATTTTTACCAAGTTAGGACAAAAAGATTACGCAGCAGAGATAGCACAAATTCGCGCTTCGAAGGCTGATAGCGTATTTTTCTTTCTGCCAGGCGGCATGGGTATAGCATTCATGAAGCAATATGCTAGCTCTGGACTTAAATTGCCGGTATATGGCCCAGCTTTTTCGTTTGATGAAATTATTCTGGGTGCTGTTGGTAATTCTGCCATTGGCGTTAAAAATACGTCTCAGTGGGCCTATGATCTTGACAATGCAGCGAATCAAAAATTTGTGAAAGCCTTTCGTGGGAAATACGACCGTACGCCAACTTTGTATGCATCTCAGGGTTACGATACTGCTAATTTAATTTTGTCCGCACTGAAAAAAGCAAACCCTTCAGACAAAGATGCATTCCGTACTGCATTGGAATCCGCTGACTTTGAATCGGTTCGTGGCAGCTTTAAGTTTGGTTCGAACCATCATCCTATCCAGAACATCTATGTTCGAGAAGTGGTCGCAGGTAATGGCAAAAAGCCTACCAATAAGCTAATAGGTGTTGCCATTTCAGACCTCCAGGATGCTTTCGCTAGTCAGTGTTCGCTCTGATTACTGACATTACATAACCCCATTGGCCTCTACTACCTTTATTACTTGTAGAGGCTAATGGTGAGTCTTCTATGACCCTCGCACTTGCATTAGAACAGCTGCTGAATGGTATTCAGTTTGGCGTTATGCTGTTTTTGATGGCCTCTGGACTCACGCTGATCTTTGGTGTGATGGGGCTTATCAATTTAGCGCATGGCTCCTTATATATGGTAGGCGCTTTTGTCTGTGCCTATGTCACTGGCATTACCGGCTCATTTTGGCTGGGGCTACTGGCCGGTGCTTTAGGGGCAGCAATGATGGGGGTAATCGTCGAGGTGTTGGTGATCCGGCGACTTTATCAACGTGACCATCTCGATCAGGTTCTAGCTACTTTCGCGCTAATTCTAATTTTGTCCGAAGGCACCGCATGGGTTTTTGGGTCACAGCCGTTATGGCTTGATATTCCTTCTATATTGAAAGGTTCAATCGAGTTAGGTAGTGTTATTTATCCTGTGTATCGAATCTTAATCATTATCGTCGGTGTATTAGTCGCGCTGGGGTTGTACTTGCTTATCTCACGAACGCGTATTGGTATGAGGATTCGTGCTGGTGAAAACGACCGCGAAATGATCGGTGCACTAGGCGTTAACATTTCGGTACTTTATACCTTTGTCTTCGCGGTGGGCGCTGCACTGGCAGGGCTGGCTGGTTCATTGGTTGGTGCTTTGCAATCAGTAGAAGTTGGTATGGGCGAGCCCGTTCTCATTCTCGCCTTTGTGGTTATCGTTATTGGTGGCATAGGTTCGATTAAAGGCGCCCTGATTGGCGCGATGCTGGTTGGTATCGTCGATACCCTTGGTCGCGTGTTGCTACCAAGTATTTTTCAATGGTTCATGGAGCCGTCGGCGGCGGCCAGTGTGGGTTCGGCCCTTGCATCGATGCTAATCTATTTACTGATGGCGATTATTTTAGCGATAAAACCAAAAGGGCTTTTTCCTGCCAATGCTTAATCTAAATTTCGGTCTTAATCTAAATATGGGTCGAGAATCCTGGGTTAATTTAGTATTGCTCGTCGCAATGGTTTTAGCACCCGTGGTCGCCACCGTGATGGATGAAGTCTATTACGTTAACCTATCGACACGCATCATTATCGTCGCAATGGCTGCTGTCGGGTTAAACTTCGCCCTTGGTTTTGGCGGTATGGTGAGCTTTGGACATGCCGCATTTTTTGGGGTTGGTGGTTATGTCGCTGGCATTGCTGCTTTCCATTCGTTTGAAGGCTCACTGTTTTTAGGGCTTGTTCCGGGCACAGATCAAATGTTACTGATTTGGCCTGTGGCACTAACTGTTGCGGCGATTATTGCCATGTTAATAGGGACCATCAGCCTGCGTACCCAGGGTGTCTATTTTATTATGATCACGCTTGCCTTCGCGCAAATGATTTATTACTTTTCCATATCATTGACAACCTACGGTGGCGAAGATGGTCTGTCGATTATTTTAAGAAACAACTTTGTGGTCGGTGACTCTAATAACCCGCTTCACTTCTTTACCCTTTGTTTTGTAGCTTTGTTGATATCGCTTTGGCTGACTCATCGGATGGTGGGTTCTCGATTTGGCGCGGCTTTGACGATGGCAAAATTAAATGAAACACGCCTCGCAACAGCGGGCATCGAACCCTATTCAATCAGGTTAGTAGCATTTGTTGTGTCAGCCATGATAACCGCCGGCGCAGGTGCATTGTTCGCTGATCTTAACGGTTTTGTTGATCCCAGCATGTTGAGCTGGCATCGCTCAGGTGAGATTATCGTGATAGTCGTTCTCGGGGGTGTTGGGCGTTTGTTTGGGCCGATAGCTGGCGCAATTGCTTTTGTGTTACTAGAAACTTTTTTGGGTGGTTTTACGGATCGGTGGCAGTTTTTTCTTGGGCTAGTTTTGTTGGGCGTTGTACTTTTTGCGCGCGGTGGATTAATTGGCTTGATGACAGGTAATGCGCGTCATGGTTAATCCAATTGGTTGATTCAATCATGCGCATCGAAAAACTGCAAAAAAGTTTTGGGGCGTTAAAAGCAACGGATGACGTCACTCTCGATTTACGCAAGGGAGAAATTCACGCTTTGATAGGCCCTAACGGTGCCGGAAAATCGACATTGATCGCTCAGATAGCGGGTTCACTGAAACCCGATTCGGGTCAGATTTTTCTCGATGGTGAAGACATCACTCACTTAAGTGTCGCGGCACGTGCGGTGAAAGGTCTAGGCCGATGTTTTCAAGTGTCTTCACTGGCGATGCCATTGAGTGTTCGGCGAAATGTGATGATAGCCAGTCAGGCTATTACTGGGTCTAGTTTTCGTTTTTGGAAAGCGGTGAAAAGTGATAAAGCGCTCATTGCCGCAGCAGATGAAGCGATGGATATGGTGGGACTTTTGGATCGTGCGGATGTGCTAGTTTCTGTCCTGTCGCATGGCGAACGCCGACAGCTTGAAGTGGGTTGTGCGCTGGCGTTAAAACCCAAACTGTTGTTACTCGATGAACCCATGGCAGGTTTAGGTGCAGGCGGTTCTGAGCGTCTTACTCTGCTGCTCGAATCACTCAAACTTGAAATTCCCATCTTACTCATTGAGCATGATATGGACGCTGTTTTTCGATTGGCAAATCGTATCTCTGTATTGGTTTATGGTCAGATAGTGGCACAGGGTACGGCGGATCAGATACGGCATAACCCGCTCGTCCGAGAAGCCTATCTGGGTTTATCAGATGTGGGCGTAACAGAAGGGGCTGATGATTGATGCTAGAAGTCAATCAAATAGAAACTTTTTATGGTCAATCGCAAGCACTGTTTGGAGTCGATCTGACGGTTTCTGCCGGTGAGCTAGTCGCCTTAATGGGACGCAATGGTATGGGGAAATCAACCACCATTCGCTCGATATGCCAATTGAATCAAGTGAGTGCGGGGCATATTATTTTCAATGGTCATGATTTGACAAAGCTGAAGGCTTTTCAGGTAGCTCGTCTTGGCATCGGCTTAGTGCCAGAGGGGCGGCGTTGTTTTAGCAATCTAACAGTCCAGGAAAATATGATTGTAACCGCTAGACATGGCGCTTGGGATTATCAAAAGGCGGTTTCGCTGTTCCCGCGTTTAGGAGAACGAGCAGAGCAGTTGGCCAATACATTATCTGGTGGAGAACAGCAAATGCTCGCGATTGCGCGGGCATTAATGACTAATCCAAAACTATTGATTCTCGATGAAGCAACCGAGGGACTCGCACCATTAATTCGGCAAGAAATCTGGGCTGCTATCGAAACATTGATGAAGGAAGGGCTCTCCATATTGCTCGTTGATAAATCACTCAAAGAATTGCTTAAAGTGGCGAGCCGGTGTGTGGTTCTTGAAAAGGGCGTGACTCGTTGGCAGGGTAAACCAGCTGATTTGACGCCAGAACTGGCTGACCGTTATTTGGGTGTTTGATTTATTTTTTGTTTGTTAGCAAACGGCCTGTAAAGTGACAATACTTTCCTTTTTCAAAGCATAGTTTGGAGAGTTTGTTTCCAAATCGAACCCTCCTCTGTAAGCGGTAGGGTGATCATCCATGACATAAAAATAGTGCCGACCACGTTAAGATTAAGCGCACCAATACCTCAGGCCTCATGCGATAAGTACAGTGGTTGATCGCACTCAAACTCATACTCAGTCGAGAAGCCAGTTCGCCGACAACTTCACCGCGGCATTTTAACGCCCAGTTAAAAATTTATGACAACAGCGTCGCTAATGGCAAACGCTTATCGGACGTGGTCGGAATCACCCGTGGTGATCTGGGTTTTGTGGAATAGTCTAAACGCTCCGTTCGGTTTGGGTGAATTATTTGTTAGTTATAATTCGTGATCCAACTCGTGATCCAATTGGCGCATTATCGCAAACCCCATAAGGAACAAAGATGATTCTCTTGAAACCCGCCACAGGCATCCTTAAGCTATCGGCTGAAATGTCGTCGCCACACCCGCTTTTAATAACTTGCCTTCGAGTGGCTCTTCCGGCAACCAGTGGTTAAGCTTTTCGCGTACATTAAGCATTGCGGGGATATCGATGCC
The DNA here is from genome assembly GCA_047615545.1 of Polaribacter sp. GTDB lineage: Bacteria > Pseudomonadota > Gammaproteobacteria. Next base: position 11,979 of record JBLHID010000035.1, on the reverse strand, counting down.
GGTTGAAATACCGAGACTTTCCAGCAGATAGACGCAATCCTCGGTGGCGATATTGCCGGACGCACCTTTGGCAAACGGGCAGCCGCCAAGACCGCCGAGCGATGCATCGAATTCACGCACACCGGCTTCGAGTGCTGCAACGACGTTGGCGAGGCCCATGCCTCGGGTATCGTGAAAATGCGCTGCAACTTGAGTTTTATTTGCAATTCGCATAATTTCGGTGAGCATGCGTTTAACTTGTATCGGATTACCATAACCCACGGTGTCTGCTATATTGAGTTCATCTGCGCCTGCCGCGAGCACTTGCTCAGCAACATCATAGACTCGGGGTTCGGCTACCTCGCCTTGTAAACTGCAACCGAAGCTAGTTGCTAGCGCTACAGACATGATTACCTTGTCTCGCAACCCTCTAGCATTGCGATCGGCCACTAATTCGGAAAACTCGGCAATTGAAGTGTCAGTAGTGCGCCGTACGTTCGCCATGTTGTGGGCCTCACTGATTGACAATACGAACGTGATTTTTTGGGCACCATGATCCAGCGCCTGCAGTCCCCATTTCAGGTTCGGCACCAATACCGCTGCGCGCATACCAGTGACGGCTTGCGCTGCTTCTAACACTGATACGGCGTCAGCAAATTGCGGGATAACTTTTGGCGGCACGAAAGAGGTCACTTCCATCTCTTTAAACCCACAGGCAGCCTGCAGTTGACACCATTCAATTTTTATATCGGTTGGCAATGTGCGTTTGACGAGTTGTAGTCCATCACGTAACCCCACTTCGCGGATTATAGCTTGATCTGCCATTGCAATTAACGTCCTCTAAATTGTGGTTTACGTTTTTCGTTGAAGGCCAGTACACCTTCGTAGCGATCTTCAGTTGGAACCGTGCGATTGTATGCTTCGATTTCGAATGCCAAACCGTCAGCTAAAGACATTTGTAGACCGCGATGTATAGACTGCTTCGCCTGTCTTACGGCAATGGGCGCGTTGGCAGCGATTCGGTTTGCGGTTTCAAGTGCAGCGGGTAATAGGTCAGCCTGTGGGTAGACTGCATTGAGCAGCCCCCATTGCAGTGCCTCGGCAGCGCTAAATGGTTTTGCGCTCAGGATTAACTCTTTGCAGCGTCGCTCGCCCATTGCTCGCGCCAATGTTTGCGTGCCGCCAGCACCGGGAATTATACCAAGCGTGGTTTCGGTTAACGCAAAACGAGCATTGTCGGCGGCGTAAGCAAAATCAACTGCGGCTGTCAGCTCACAACCACCGCCGTAGGCTGCGCCGTTGACAACAGCAATAATTGGTGTCGGGCTATCGATTATGGCACGAACCATACGTTCGTATATAAGATGCTGTTTAGCCCAGTCTTCGTCGCTCATGCCTTTGCGTTCCTTTAGGTCGCCACCTGCACAAAAGGCACGTTCGCCGGCACCCGTGAGTAAAATACAACGGTTGTCAGCGGGATCAAGTGAGAGTGCTTCGATTAACTCAATCAGCTCGCGTGCCATCTGTGTATTAAACGCGTTCGAAGACGCTGGCCGATTTAAAGTGATTTGCAGCACATGTTCTGCCGCTGTTGTTACTAACAGTGTTTCGTAGTTATTAGTAGGTAATGTCACTGCTTATTCGCTCCTGGCGTTGGTTTTAAAGGTTTGCTTCGGCTTGCACAAATCAGCAGTTGAGAGTATGCGGTAGATCTCGCGTAATACCAGCTTTTCGAACAACTTGCCATCGATCACATTAAGTCTGGCAAGCGGCTGCGTCAACAGCGCTTGAACGCGTATACGGTAGAGGTTACCATGCAGTTCAGTTGCCATATCGACACCGTCACGGGATTTTGGAGAGTTTCTACTCGACCTGTCAGTGCACCGCGATCTTCCAATTTGACAAAAACGATGTCAGTACCCGAGTTCAGTGCCCTGGGAAATATTTCTGGCTTTAGCCCAAGTCAAAATCTGAAGCTTCTATGGGGTTTTACAAGGCGCTCTTCCACGTTCATGAGTCGTTAGTGAAAGCAAACTATCAAGTGTCAGGACTATACGTAGCAATTAAAATAATACTCGGTGCTGTGGTCGATAATACCATGCCGATGGTCTGGTATGCGCGGTGATTGCCGTGGCTGATGAAGAGTGTTGTCAGCTGGTGCAAGCGCATATCGCTTTAGCCGATAATGTTGCTCACACGGCTGAAACCGACCAACGACTGAAAGATCACTCCAAGACCACCATAGCGCTGTATCAATATCCTCGATCGGTCATCTTTGTGTGTGCCCTGCAGGTTAATCATCACCTTCAGCAGATGGCTTAGTCATGATTGACTGGAACGATGCCTTCGATAACTCTGGGTATATACTTGGGGCAGCCGACTTGATTGAAACATGGTCGAATAAAGCTGCGGCCTATCGCCAGTCGATGTTGGCGGCGGGTTGTGCTGAATTCAATATTGGCTATGGTAATGAAGCTAGAAATAAGTTTGATCTTTTCATACCAGAGAAAAAATCAAAAGGATTGGTGGTTTTTGTACATGGCGGTTTTTGGCACATGCTAGACAAATCCTACTGGTCTCATTTAGCGAAAGGTGCAGTAGATCAAGGTTGGAGTGTCGCCATACCTAGTTATACCTTAGCACCAGATGCAAAAATCACTCAAATCACACAAGAAATTGCCATTGCGATTAGCTGTGCGTCTGCGATGGTTGACGGCCCAATTCGTTTGGTTGGACATTCTGCTGGAGGGCATTTGGTGACACGCATGGTCTGCGTTGATAGCCCGCTGCCAACGGTAATATTACCTAGAGTCAGTGGGGTTGTATCAATCAGTGGTATTTATGACTTACGTCCTTTGACACTGACTAATATGAATCAGGTCTTAGGGTTAACAGACGATGAAGCCATTGCCGAAAGCCCTGCATTTCTTTCTCCACGGCAAGCAATACCCATTTGCTTTTGGGTCGGTGATGAAGAACGCCCCGAGTTTCTGCGCCAAAACCGTTTAATTTGCGAAGTATGGTTAAAAAATAGCAGTCTTGTGGACGCTTGTTATCAATCTGGCAAACATCATTTTTCGGTTATTGACGACTTGGCGATCGCCAATTCACCACTAATTGAAAAACTCACAGCACAATAGAAAGGTTTAAGGGCATATCTAAATAATGAAAGATTACAATCCAGAGAAAGATGGGGCAAAAATGTCATGGTCGAAAGACGACATGAATTATGGCAACTATCTTAGGCTCGACAAGATACTCACGGCACAGCACCGCATGTCAGATGCACATGACGAAATGCTGTTTATTATCCAGCATCAAACCAGCGAACTATGGATGAGCCTGGTGTTGCACGAAATAGAAGCAGCACGCATCCTGTTGATAGACGGGGAATATAGGCGGTCATTTAAAATGCTGGCTCGCGTATCTCGAATATTCGAACAGTTAAATTCAGCCTGGGACGTTTTGCGTACCATGACACCGTCTGACTACACCACATTTCGGGACTCACTGGATTCTTCTTCAGGATTTCAATCGCATCAATATCGGTTAATCGAATTTGCCTTAGGCAATCGAAATACAGCCATGATGAAAGTGCATGAAAACAATCCAGAATGGCATCAAGCGCTAGAGGATGAATTAAAGAAGCCCTCTATTTATCATCTCGCGTTGCAGGCGCTCAGCAAGGAAACCAAAATTGAGTTTCCTGAAAGTACCTATCGTCTCGATCAATCACATCAAGCCAATGAAGAAGTAACAGGCGCTTGGGTGCTGATCTACAAAAATCCAGAGCAATATTGGGATTTGTATGAACTCGCTGAAAAACTGGTTGATATCGAAGACTATTTCAGGCGCTGGCGCTTCAATCATGTAACTACTGTTGAGCGTGTTATAGGGTTTAAGCGAGGCACAGGTGGCACTAGCGGCGTTAAATATTTACGTAAAATGCTAGATGTCGTGTTATTTCCCGAACTGTGGGATTTGCGGGGTGATTTGTGAGCACATCGACAGATACAATGGCAGCTTTGCCACGTAAGAATTTGTTTGAAATACCAAACGATGTGATTTATCTGGATGGAAACTCACTAGGGCCATTACCCAAAAATGTCGCAAGTAGGGCTCAAGAAGTCATCAATGACGAATGGGGTAAACAGCTCATTAGAGGCTGGAATGATGCCAAATGGATGGATCAGCCTTTGCGGGTTGGCAATCAAATAGCGGAATTTATTGGTGCCCCAGAAGGCAGTGTGATCATGGGTGATACTCTGTCTATTAAGGTTTATCAGGCTTTGTCGGCAGCACTAGAGTTGAACCCTACGCGACGCGTCATCCTGTCAGATTCAGGTAACTTTCCAACTGACCTCTATATGGCGCAAGGCCTGATTATGTCGCTTAACAATGGTTATGAGTTACGTATTGTTGATCCAGAATCGGTCATTGACGCCATCGACGAAACTGTTGCTGCGGTGATGATTACCCATGTCGATTATCGCACAGGGCGAATGCATGACATGCTGAGAACGACAGAGAAAGCGCGTGAAAAGGGCGCAGTGATGATATGGGATCTCGCGCATAGCGCGGGCGCTGTGCCAGTCGACTTGCAAAAATCGCAATGTGAGATGGCAATTGGTTGTACCTATAAGTACCTTAACGGTGGCCCAGGGGCACCGGCCTTTATCTACGTTCGTCCCGACCTTATTGGGCAGGTTCGCCCAACGCTCTCCGGTTGGATGGGTCACGATTCGCCCTTTGACTTCAAACAATCCTATCAACCTGCAGAATCCATAGAACGTTTGCGCGTGGGTACACCGCCAGTCATTCAATTGAGCATTCTGGAAGAGGCGCTCAAAGTCTGGGATGGTATCAAGATGAGCCAGATCAGAGCAGCGAGCATTGCACTCTCCGAGACGTTTATTCGAGAAGTCAAAAGCCGCTGCCCTCAATTGAAGCTGGTCAGCCCGCTAGACCCTCAGCAACGAGGTTCACAAGTGTCGTTTGCCTTCGAGCACGGTTATGCTGCGATGCAAGCTTTGGTTGCTCATGGCGTTATCGGAGATTTTCGCGCGCCAGACATTATGCGCTTTGGGTTTACTCCTTTGTATTTGGATGAGCAAGACGTCATTAAAGCTGTCGGTATTCTGGAATCAGTGCTCAATCAAAAGTTATGGGATAAACCAGAGTATCAAACAGCGCAAAGAGTTACATAGGGGCATCTCTAAAAATGCGCCTTTTCCGCGATTGCGGTCGTGGCCTCGTGGTCCCTACTGTTGGTGCAGGAGGACAAAAACAGGTCACAAAAACATCACTATTTTTAGAGGTGCCTCTAAGAAAGTGATGTTTCAGTTAGACTTTAACCCTAGGTTAAAATAGAGTCGATCAACTTACATTCAGACGATCTGGTTTCTCTCGGAATAACAAGTAACGAGAGAACGAATAGGAGAGAAAAATGACTTGTGTCTTTATACAGCTACGCTGTCACCCAGGGAAAACGTATCAGGTGGCAGATGAATTATTTGAACGTGAAATTGCATCGGAACTTTATTCAACCAGTGGCGAATATGACCTTCTTATGAAGCTCTATGTTCCTACTGATGAAGATATTGGCAAATTCGTGAACGATAAAATACTCGACATTGAAGGCATCGCTAAATCACTGACGACGCCGACCTATCGCGCATTTTGACCCAATATTTAGGTGATTAGCAGGCTGACTCACTTAAACTGGCTTAGCTACATTCCTAGAAACCCCACACGGTGAACCGGAGCTGGGGCTTTAGCCCCGGATAAATCGGTAAGGAGCGAGAGCATATGTCCATGGATGGACGGTATCAGAACAATGCATCGTTACATGGGTGTAACCAATTAGAACAACGCAGGAGCAGTTGTCGAGGCGCTATTGTCGAGGATGCGGCAAGCTTCAGCCACGGATAGAGTGACTTTCACTATGCAATTTTAATCTCCCATATGCGAGGCTAAAGCCTCACCTCCGAATCGACACGCTGTTTAGCGGGAATGGTATGTGACTGAACCAGCTCGCTAATCATCATCAAGCCTAACTAAAGATTCCCTTGAAAAAGTAAAAGAAGAAGATAGACAGAAGGGCGCCCGCTGGTAGCGTAATCATCCACGACATAAAAATGGTACCGACTACGCTGAGGTTGAGCGCCCCAATACCTCTCGCTAAGCCAACACCCAGCACCGCACCTACCAATGTATGTGTTGTCGAAATGGGTAGGCCTGTACCCGAAGCAATCACGACGGTAGTTGATGCGGCTAACAAACAAGCAAAGCCACGGCTTGGAGTCAACTCAGTGATGTTACTACCGACAGTAGCAATTACTTTTTTGCCATACATCGCCAGACCTAAAACAATACCAACGCCACCGACTAATAAGATCCATACTGGCATGGCCGAATCTTGCGTTACCACGCCTTCATTGGCGATGCTGATGACTGCAGCCATAGGGCCTACTGCATTCGCAACGTCATTTGAGCCATGGGCAAAGGCAATAGCACATGCCGTCACTACCATGAGAATGCTGAAAATTTTCTCAACATTTGCAAACTGGAAATCCTTGTCATTAGACGGATCGAGTTTTAACTTTGAAATATAAAACATACCTAGACCCGTAATAATTAAGCCTACGACCACCGCTATTCCATAGTTTTGAGCAGTACTAAATTCTAGACCGATATGCTTCAGCCCCTTGAAAAGCGTGACCAAGGCAATCATAAAACCAGTTGCAAAAATATAGATAGGCACATACTTTTTTGCATTGGCGATGGGGTCATCCGTGTTTAATATTAATTTTTGTACGCTGCGCAAAAGGAAAAATGCCAGTGCGCCAGCCAGTACAGGAGAAACAACCCAGCTCATCACTATCTTACCCACCTTTCCCCAGCTGACTGCGTCGACTCCAAGCCCTACGACAGCAAAGCCGACGATAGCGCCAACAATGGTATGTGTCGTAGAAACTGGCCAACCAGCACGAGAAGCTACAATTAGCCAAATACCTGCTGCCATCAGCGAGGCGAGCATTCCAAAAATAAGTAGTTCCGGCGCTTGGGCGGCGACATTACTGTCGATAATGCCTTTTCGAATGGTTGACGTCACTTGGCCACCGGCTAGAAAGGCACCTGAAAACTCGAAAATTGCCGCAATAATGACGGCTTGCTTAATGGTTAACGCTTTGGCTCCTATAGGCGTGCCCATCGCATTCGCGACGTCGTTAGCACCGATGCCCCAGGCCATGAAAAGACCGAGAGCGCCGGCAAGTATGATGTAAATTGTGACGTGATCCATAAGGGATTACCTAAATATATTGCTGAAATAATAGTGATGTAAGCGGTGGGTATTTATTTTCCGAGCATTATTTAGCGAGTAACAGCTCAACGCGGCTGCCAATACGTTGCGCAATATCGGCCACTTCGCCGATACCTTCGATAATTTTGTAATAAAACATAACATCAACAGGCGGTAAGTCCTTTTCCAATTTTAGCAATGCTGCACGAATTTTGATTTGCATTTTATCAGTGTCTTTTTCGATGCTATCGAGTTTGTGGATGATCGATGCAACGATTTCGATTTCTTTTCCAGCAAAGCCTGTTTCGACCAGTTCGTCGAGTTCGTCGATGACTTTTTTGGCTTGTTTGCAGGCATCGACGCAACGCTCGACATAGGCAGGAATCAGTTCAGATACTTTTGGTGGGAAAACCATTTTACGCCCAACAATAATACCGGCGATATCTTTGGCCTGATTGGCGGCCTTGTCCTGAACTTGCAGTAACTCGAGCAAATCTCGACGGGCGACTGGCATGAACAACCCTTTGGGCATATGTAGCCGGAGATCTTTCTTGAGTTTGTCAGCCTTGTTTTCGAGTTTACCGATTGCAATGTAAACTTCTTTGGCTGTCGAATGATCTTGCTCTAAAACAGATGCGAAGAACGGTATGAGTTGCGCAACACATTGATCGGCAATTTCCATGTGGTTTTGCATCGCCGTGAATGGAGATTGGCTAAATAATTTTGAAAAATAGTGACTTGCCATACCCATCTGACTCCTATTCGAATTGGGCGCTATTGTGCTTAGCTTAATTCAAATATCAATGATTATTTTAGGTCTAATAGGCATTAATCTATCTCGATATAGGAAATAGTCAAGTGGCTGAAAACATTAGATTTATTTCAGCCTATACGATAATAGACCCTTAAAATAATGATGCTGTGTTGATGAGTAATACTTTCTCAGCTTTGATTAATTCCAATTAAACCAGACTGATTTGGTGTTTTTCAATCATTATCAGCTTGTTTTTATACAATAGGCCAAGTGCTTTTTTGTAGGTTTTTTTGCTGACACCAAAGGTATCCGAAATATGACTCGGCAGACTTTTGTCGGTTAAGTTCGAAATGCCATCGTTGTCTTTTAGATGCTGTAGTATTTTTTCAGATAGCTCGTCTCGCGCGATATGAGCCGGTAATTGTAGCGTCAGATCAATTCTACCGTCATCGCGTATTTGTTTAATATATCCAGTTAGTTTTTCGCCATAGTGCAAGGGAGAAAAAACTTCGTTATTGTAAAGCTGACCTAGGTGGGTTCCATTGATGACAGCTTTAAAACCGAGGTCACTTTTTGAGTAGATCATGAGTTCAACTGCTTGTCTTGGCTCAAACTCACTTGATGTGGAGGGTAAGTGTTCGTCTAGTCGGGTAGTCGCAGCGATGCGTTCTGACGCTTCGTCGATAAACAAATAGACCGTATAAGAGTAACCCTCTTGCATCGGTTTGAATTGCTCATTAAATGGTACGAGTAAATCCTTGGGCAGCCCCCAATCTAGAAAAGCACCGACTCGATTCGTTTCAATCACTTTAAGGTAGGCGCATTCGCCAACCAGGGCTTTGGGTTTAAGTGTGGTGGAGACTATTCGGTCTTCAGAGTCAGTGTATAGAAACACGGAAATATCTTGATCGACTTCAATGTCTTCGGGAGCCTGTTTTTTTGGCAATAGAACCTGACCGAATTGTTCGCCATCGACGTAGTAACCAAAATCAACCTGTTTGATAACGCGAAGTGAATTGTATTGACCGAGTTGGGCCATAGTTGGAGCCATGTTGAGTTAAGAATAGGATTGGAATTATGCCTGTCGGCGGCGCTTATGGCGACGTTATTTTTGTTTTGGGTTGAGTGACACGAGTTTGTCGGTCTCTAGTCAAATTCCGCCATGGTCGAAGGCAAATCTGTGAAGATACCCGCCACACCTGCGTTTTTCAATTCTCTGGCACGAGCCTTATTATTCACTGTAAATACTAGGGTGGGTAGATTGAGATGTTTCATTTGGTTGATGAAGTCTATATCAATATATTCGTCATCCATATTCCACGAATAGGGTTTCAATGCTTCAATCATAGACTCCATATGAATGGGGACACCGGACGAGATCGGCGAAATTGGCCAGGGGCAATTCATTTGACGTAGTTCGAGTATCTGGCGGTGGTCGAACGATGATATTAGTATCCAGGGAAAATGGGGATTGGATTCAAGGACAGGGTAATGGCTCAACACTTCCAACAAAAGAGCCGCAGTATTAAATGACTTTATTTCAATATTGATCGGCATTTTACCCCAGAATAAATCGAGCACTTGTTTTAACTTAGGCACTGGTTCGTTGTTCAGTAAACGAATATCCGATGGTTGTTCGAGTGCTGCAAAAAATCCTGGTTTACCCGTCAGGCGCTCCAATTCGGGATCATGTATCACCCACAATTCACCATTATGTTGATGGACATCTAATTCAATAGCGTCAATATCGAGCGATAAAGCCAGCTTGAAGCCGCTCATACTATTTTCGAATTCTTCTCCTGCAGCGCCTCTGTGACCTATGACGAAAAAGTCTTTCATACTATTTGTCTCTTCAATGGTGTCGAACTAGTTAGAGTGTTGGGAAAACAGGATGACTATACTTTCGATTAAAATATTTTGGTAGATGTTTGGGCTGGATATAGCAAGAAAATAATATTGTATACAATTTGTGTTTATTTAAAGTACAATTATAACTTAGGTAATTTGACGGTATAAAATGAACAAAGATCAGCTGTATCTTGATTTGAAAAAACGAATCTTAACAATGGTTATGGAACCGGGCGAGTCATTGGATGAAAAGTCGCTGAGTGAGCAATATTCGATTTCAAGGACGCCACTCCGTGATGTGTTTCGTCGGTTGGCGGGCGAGGGCTATCTCACCTTAGTGAGTAACAAAGGCGCTTCGGTATCGTCGATGAACCATAAGACGATGAGGGACTTCTTTATAACCGCGCCGATGGTATACGCCTCTATTGGAAAACTAGCTGCTGAAAATGCCAAAGACGATCAAGTTGAAGCAATGAAAACGGCTAACGTGAATTTTAATCAGTCGATTGAAAATAACGATCCGCTCGAAGTGATTTACTGGAATGATCGATTTCACGTCATCATGGGTGACATGGCTGATAACGCTTACCTAAAGCCAAGTTACGACAGGCTATTGATTGATCATGCGCGGATTAGTCAAACCTTCTATCGCTCACGTGATCCAGACATGCAACAACGCATGGAAACAGCCAGCAGTCATCACAAAGAAATGATTGCGGCTATCGAAAGTGGTAACAGCAAAGCAGTGGTTGAATTGATTCTGGCACACTGGGAATTATCAAAAGACCGGCTCAATTACTTTGTCCGACCTGACCCATTACCCCTTATTGATTAGTGATTGGTCCCCAAAGCGCATATTTCGAATTGAAAACACAGCTTAAAAAACTAGCAACATAGAGACTTTAAAATGAAATTTGAAGGTATTTACACGCCGATAGTAACACCCTATGGAGACGACTTTAGTATCGACTATGATCGTTTGAGCGAAGTCACTGAGTTTTTAGTTGGAGCCGGTGTTAACGGCATTATATGCGCGGGTACAACAGGTGAATACTACGCCCAAACTAAACAAGAACGCTTCGATTTGATGCATTTCATGCAAAAGCAAATCGATGGTCGTGTCACCTATATTGTTGGCACAGGGGCCATTCGTACTGAAGAGTCAGTAGAATTTGCGCAAGAGGCTGTTATCGCTAAAGCCGATGCGCTTTTGGTTGCAACGCCCCCTTATGCAGTGCCGACCGAAAGAGAAGTCGCACTACATGCGCTTGCAATCGATAGGGCCGCTAATTTACCCATCATGCTTTATAACTACCCCGGCCGAATGGGTGTGAATATGGGTGTAGACTTTCTTGATCGAGTTGGCCGCTCGTCTAATTTTTGCGCCATCAAGGAAAGTTCTGGCGATGTGAATCGAATTCATGATCTGGTTCGTGACTATTCTCATATTCAGTTAGCCTGTGGAATGGATGATCAAGCACTCGAGTTTTTTGCTTGGGGTGCTAGGTCTTGGGTTTGTGCTGGGTCTAACTTTGCGCCAGAGGCGCATATTGCTTTGTATCAAACCTGTGTCGTCGAAGGTGACTTCGATAAGGGGAGAAGAATCATGTCGGCGATGTTGCCATTGATGCGCGTGCTCGAACAGGGCGGCAAGTTTATTCAGTGCGTCAAGCATGGCATGACGGCTCGTAACTTGCCGGTCGGCCCACCCCGCAAGCCATTACAAAGTCTTAATAAAGATGATAAACGTGCATTAGAGCAAGTGATTCGCATAATGAATACAACGATTAATCAAATTCTTGAGGTGAAATAGTCATGTCTGAAGTTTTAAGTTTTGAAGAATATCAATCAATTGCGAGTTCACTCACTTTACCCACAAATGCCTTTGTTGATGGTCGGTTTCAACCGTCGCTATCGGGCAAACAGTTCCCAACGATAAACCCAGCAACGGGAGAAACGCTCGCTGAAATTGCCGCCTGCAATCAGGATGACGTCGACTTTACGGTACAAAAAGCACGAGAAGCATTCGATGACGGTCGTTGGAGCAAGCTTCACCCAGCGCAAAGAAAGCAAACGCTGATTCAATTGGCCAAGC
>JBLHID010000034.1:0-21745 GCA_047615545.1 Polaribacter sp. | reverse complement strand
GTTCAGGATAATGCTGGGATAAAGCGTCAAATGCATCCGTTAGCGATACAGCCGCGCCTATCTTGATAAAAGAGCTGCTCTGCTCAATTTTATTTAGTTCATCAATATGGCCTAGATAAATGATGTCGTCCAACTGACGTAACTGCTTGGTGACCCAGAGGCCCACATCGGTGCCACCGGCAAGAATCTGAGCGTTGGGAGAATCAGCATAAATTTGAGCCAGTTCATTCACACTGTTTGGTGCGTGATAATGTCTCTGGCCAATTTTTAGGGTTAGACCATCTGAGCGCTCTAGTCGGCGTAGTTGATCAATCGCCTGTTGCTCTTGGTCGCTTATGCCATTGCCTCGATTTTCGGCTGACTCGAATATCAATGGATTAGAATTTTCGGGAACTGGATAGTCAGTCATGCTCAGGCAGGCATCAATAATAGGTCGATAACCTGTGCAACGACAGAGATTGCCAGATAGCGCATCATCAACCGACAAGCGATCAATGTTGGCTTTGGTTTTGTAAAGCGCAAACATCGACATCACGAAGCCAGGCGTACAAAACCCACATTGCGATGCATGACAATCAACCAAGCTTTGCTGAACTGGATGCAATTGGCCTTGAACAGTTTTGAGTGACTCGACGGTGAATAACATTTTGCCATCGAGCGTGGGTAGGAATTGAATACAAGCATTCACAGACCTGAACTGGATGCGCTGACCCGCTAATGAGTCTACAATTTCGCCAACCACCACAGTGCAGGCACCACAATCACCTTCGGCACAACCCTCCTTACTACCAGTACGACGCAAGTCTTCACGTAGATACTGCAATACGGTGCGAGTTGGATCAGGATTTTCGATTTCGACCAATTCTCCATCCAGAATGAAGCGTACACAATTCATGCTAGCTGCCTCTGTAAGTGGAATAGCTCCACGGTGAGACGAGCAGTGGCACATGGTAATGTTGGTCGGATTGGCTAATGCCAAATCGAAGCACGACTTCATCGACGAATAATGGCTCGTCTAACGCGGGCTGTCCCGAGCGAATGCCTGCCCGAAAGTAATCACCCGCCTGAAATACTAACTCATACACACCAGGCTGAAATGCATCGTCATTCAAAATGGGTGAGTCAAGACGACCATCCTGATTGGTTATATCTTGCTTTAGTAGTTGACGATCACCACCATTTTGCTGTGATTCGATACGGTATAAAGCGATGCCGACATTGCTAGCAGGGCAACCCTGTGCGGTGTCGAGTACATGTGTCGTTAACCTGCCCACGTGTTTCCTCCGTAATTATAGTGATGGACAAATTCGCACCAAACTGGTTTATTGTCAACACTTGACGGCGATTATTGTTAACAATGACCTTCCGTTGCACTATCTTAGCCGATTCAACGCACCTTAAAGCTAAGTTTTTAGCAAACCAAAACGAGACAAACATCATCGACAATAGCGATCCAATACTGCCCTCAGCTTTGAGTGAAGATGATGTATTGCGCCTAATTGAACAGGCGGTTATGGATCATCGTTTGCCACCTGGCACCAAGCTCAAAGAAGTGGAGCTTGCGCAGGTTTTTGGTGTAAAGCGTGGTGCCATTCGTAAGGTATTAACGCGTTTGGTGCATTCTCGCCTGGCGGATCAACAGCCGAACAAAGGCGTTACTGTCGCCAAACCATCGGTGAAAGAAGCCCATGACTTGTTTTCTGCCAGACGCGCTATCGAGTGTTCGACGCTTGAATCACTGGCCGCAAAAATTACCGTCAAACAAATCAAGCAACTACGAAAAATGCTCGATGAAGAACAAAGTTGCTACCAAAGTGGTGATTCGCAGCGCGCCATTGCACTCTCTATCGAGTTTCATCAAGTGCTTGCATCAATGGCTGATAACGACGTGATGACGGGTTTTTTGAACGACATTATTCGCCGAACACCGCTGGTCATTTTGACGCATCTGGGTGACACCACCCAAAACCACTGTCGTAATCAAGAGCATGATGCGATTGTCGATGCGCTAGAAAATGGTGATGGCGAGAAAGCAGGCCGCATCATGGGCCAACACCTGTCACATATCGAAAATCGAATTAAAGAAGATCCTCAGCCGCCAAAATCAAACCTTGCAGCTCTTTTACTTAAAGGGCAGCCCTAAAGAAACTTCATGACATGAATGACTATTCAAGCGATCACCTAGACAATTACCCCCGCGACTTAATTGGTTATGGCAAAACACCACCCCACGCGGCTTGGCCGAATGGGGCGAAAATAGCATTACAGTTTGTGCTTAATTATGAAGAAGGTGGCGAGAGCAATGTATTGCATGGTGATGCTGGCTCGGAACAGTTTTTGTCCGAAATAGTCGGCGCGCAAAGTTATCCTGCACGGCACATGAGCATGGAGTCGATTTATGAATATGGCTCACGTGCGGGTGTTTGGCGTGTATTGCGTGAATTCGAAAAACGCGGCCTGCCTTTGACCATATTTGCTGTCGCTATGGCCATGCAACGTCATCCCGACCTTGCTAAAGCATTCGTCGAACAAGGTCATGAAATAGCCTGTCATGGACTGCGTTGGTTACATTATCAGGATGTAGACGAGGCAACCGAGCGCGACCACATGAAGCAGGCGGTCGATATTATGGAGCAGCTAACAGGCGAGAGACCTTTGGGTTGGTATACTGGACGCGATAGTCCAAATACGAGACGTTTGGTTGTCGATCAGGGTGACTTTTTGTATGACTCAGATTACTACGGCGACGACCTGCCTTTCTGGACGCAGGTAAAAAATACAGCTGGCGAATGCAAGTCACACTTGGTTGTGCCTTATACCCTCGATACCAATGACATGCGCTTTGCTTCGCCACAAGGGTTTAATAGCGGCGAGCAGTTTTTTCAGTATTTGCGCGATAGTTTCGACGTATTATATGCTGAAGGCGAAACAGCCCCAAAAATGCTATCCATCGGCCTTCATTGCCGAATCATCGGCAGACCAGGGCGGTTTGCCGCGTTACAGCGCTTTCTGGATCATGTAGGCAATCACAAAGATGTCTGGATTTGCCGCAGGATAGACATTGCGCGCCATTGGATCAACAATCACCAACCTCACTCAGTAGGCGAGTAAACCATGGCACAGAACCTGTCGATCACCGATATTAATCAAATTCCGAAACAACAGTTTGTCGAGGCGCTAGGTAGTATATTCGAGCACTCGGCCTGGGTTGCGCAAGCGGCTGTTGACCTACGGCCCTTTGAGTCGGTGGATCAATTACACGCAACAATGGTTAGCATTGTCGATCAGTCATCTCCCGAGCAACGAATGACTTTGATTCGTAATCATCCAGAGCTGGCAGGTAAAGAAGCGAGCGCTGGCACCTTAACGACAGACTCTCTCAAAGAACAAGCGGGTGCTGGACTCGATCAATGCAGTGCAGAAGAGTTATCGCAGCTACGCGCGCTTAACCAAACCTATCAGGAAAAATTTGAATTCCCGTTTATCATCGCTGTCACTGGGCTAAATCGTCAAAACATTATCGACGCTTTAGCCTTGCGTGTGGATAACACCAGCGAAGTTGAATTTGAAACCAGCCTGGCTGAAATAGCCAAAATTGGCAAGATTAGACTTGATGCGCTGTTTGGCTGATATTCCATTTAATGGCTAGCATCGATGATTTAATCACAGCTTCAAATGTTCACCCCGAATGGACAGATTTACTGCGAAGCGCAGTTGCCGAAATGGATGCCACTTATCTGGATGAATTGTTACGCTCGCCAGATTGGTTGCCCGGCATCGATCTGCTATTCAACGCATTTAGACGTGACCGAAGCAATGTGTGCTACGTATTGATTGGCGAGTCACCCTATCCCCGTCAGGCATCAGCTAATGGCATTGCCTTCTGCGATGCCGCAGTCACTGATTTATGGCGTGACACAGGGTTAAGCAAGTCAGTAAACCGCGCCACCTCGATGCGTAACATCGTCAAAACAGCATTGTTGGCAGAGGGTTATATCCAACCGGATAGTGAAGGCAAAATAAGCCAGCTGAGCATCGCCGAGCTAGATAAAAGTAGTTTGGTACAAACTATGCCCGAGTTGTTTGAAAACTTGGCCGCATCTGGATTTTTAATGCTGAATGCAACACCCGTACTGCACCCTGATCGGAAGCCTGCTCAAGAAGCCAAATATTGGCAAGGTTTCTTGTTTAGTTTGTTGAAGCAACTAGGTGAAATGGCAGGTCAGCCTCTGACCTTGGTATTGTGGGGGAAGATAGCAGAGACAATCGATGCGATGGACTTGCCCGACAGCTATACAAAGTTAACCAGTGAGCATCCGTACAACATCTCCTTTATTCACAATTTGACCATGCAGCGATTGTTTCGCGATGTTGCTTTATTAACCGTGAAGTAATGGCTTTAACAACTACTCGATAAACCGCGTTCGCATGCCATAGTTGTCATTCGTAATTTCTCGATGAGTGGCAGAAAAGTGCGCTTTTCTGTCATTCCTGACGGTATGTAATCAATGGCAGCTATGGTCAAATAACCCATCGTTCAACGCGACATTCATCAATATTTGGAAACGGAGCACACACCGGATGTCCAGACCTATTGGGATATTTCCGATGGGAGTCAATATTGTTTGTAAAAAAGTGATTAAGCAATCCATAGCTTTTGTCACCAACCTTCGTTTAACCTCTTAAGTTCCCAAAATTAAGCTCAAATTAATAAGATATCCGCTTTATTTGTTTATTAGGCTTTCGAATGAATAATATAAATCTTGACAGTGCGTTCAAACGAAAGTTAAAGTGCTTCAAACGAAATATAATTTATTACCTAATCAATGCGATTCCGGTAGTTAATTTTTCATCTAAAGAGCTCAATTAATACAATAAAATGGCTTTATCACGTCGACAGCAGCGCATCATCGATAAACTCCACGAGACTAATGGCGTACTTTCCAGCGCGGAAATCACCTCAATATTCAATGTCTCAGTGCAAACTATCAGGAAGGATCTCAACGAACTGAGCGAACTTGGGTTAGTCCGCCGAGTGCATGGTGGTATCAGTCTGCCGAGCAATAATCATAATCTGTCGTTTAGTAATCGCACGGTCTTGAACCTGGCGGCGAAACAAAATATTGCACGCAAAGTGGTGGAGCTATTACCTGAAAATTGCAGTATATTTTTAGGCATTGGAACGACGCCTCAACAAGTAGCGCAGGCCTTACTCGTTCACCCCGGGTTAACCGTCGTGACCAATAATATTAATGTTTCATTGACGCTAAGCAACAACCCTAAAATTCAAGTTTACTTGGCTGGAGGCCTGGTTCGATCTAGCGATCAAGACACGATGGGCCCGGAAACAAACGCATTTTTGAATAAGTTTAATATTCAATACGGTGTATTTGGTGTTGGTGGGTTGAGCCAGAAGGGCCAGCTTCTCGACTTCTCTCCGGAAGAATCCAGTGTTTCCCAGACGATTATGGAAAACAGCGAGACGCGAATATTGGTTGCCGATCACAGTAAGGTCAATCGCTATGCGCCAGTGGTTACCGGAACCTTGAGCGATATCGATATTCTAGTCATGGATTTTGTATCAGAACCTTTTAGGCAGTCCTGTAATGCGTTTGAAACTGAAATCATTGAAGTTCGATCTACGTTGGAATTATTGTCATGTTAAAAGTAGAAGAAATATCGCGTCGATATGGCGACTTAACAGTGGTCGACAAACTTAGTTTTACTGTGAATGAAGGTGAATTCGTCGCTTTGCTGGGTCCTTCGGGCTGTGGTAAATCGACCTCGCTGAAAATGATTGCGGGCTTGGAAACACCTGATTCAGGATCAATTGAGCTGGAAGGCAGGGACATTACCCAGCTTTCACCCGGCGAGCGTAAGCTGGCGATGGTATTTCAATCCTACGCGCTCTTTCCGCACCTGAAAGTGGAAGAGAATATTCTGTTTGGCCTACAGGCCAGGAAAGTGCCAAAGGCTGAGCAAAAAAAACGCCTCGACTCAGTCGTCGAACTGGTTGGTCTTGGAGACCATCTGCAAAAAAGGCCGAGCCAACTTTCAGGTGGTCAATGCCAACGTGTCGCTTTAGCGAGAGCAATTGTTGCGCAAGCGAAGCTCTGTTTGATGGACGAACCGCTGTCTAACCTCGATGCCAAACTACGTAATGAGATGCGTACCGAAATTAGGGCGCTACAGCAACGGCTTGGTATGTCTGTCATTTATGTTACACACGATCAGGTCGAGGCGATGAGCATGGCGGATAGAATCGTTTTGATGAATGACGGAAAAATCGAGCAGATCGACGTACCCGAAGCGCTATACAACAAACCTCAAACTATTTTCACAGCTCAGTTCATTGGCAGTCCCCCGATGAATATTATTGGCTCTGGAAAGGATCGCCTAGGTATTCGGCCTGAGCACATCGAAATTTCCGACAAAGGTATGCCGGCTAGTGTTGTGAGTTGCGACTATCACGGCGCCGATACCATCGTACTCGCCGATGTTAGCGCAGAACAAGAAGATAAAAAACTGATCAAAATACGTTATCCGGGACATGCTGTTTTTGAAGTCCAACAAAGATTATCACTTCGTTGGGCATCTGAAAACGAACACAGATTTCTGGCCTGATTGTTTAGGTCAATTATTTGAATTCGATTGAAATTTTTAATGACCAATAAAAACTAAGAGGAAAAATATAGATGAAAACACTTACTAAATGCCTGACGACTGTTGGTATTGCTTCAGTTTTAGGATTGAGCGGTGCTGCAAGCGCGGCCACTGATTTAACCATGTACTATCCAGTCGCTGTCGGTGGTTCGCTGACTAAGATTGTTGACGGCATGGTAGACAAGTTCGAAGCACAAAATCCAGACATTAACGTTGAGGCGATTTACGCTGGTAATTACAATGACGCTCGCGTCAAAGCTTTAGCTGCGCTGCAAAGTGGTTCGCCGGCTCAGTTATCGGTTATGTTCTCGATCGATATCCACGAACTTCGCAATCTTGAAGCCATCGTGGCCTTCGATGATATTGTTAGCACCGATGAAGAGCGAAAGTGGTTAAACAGCTTCTACCCAGCTTTAATGGAAAATGGTAAGGCTGATGGCAAGACTTGGGGCGTACCTTTTCAACGCTCAACCATTGTCATGTACTACAACAAGGATATGTTTCGTGCCGCCGGTCTAGACCCTGAGAAGCCACCCACCACTTGGGAAGAATTTGCCAGCATGGGCAAGAAGTTGGTTAAAAAAGACAGTAACGGAACCGTACAGCAATGGGGTGCGATGATCCCATCAACCGGTTACCCCTATTGGATGTTTGGTGCATTGACTAAGCAAAACAGCGAAGTGCTGATGAATCAGGAAGGCACAGAAACTTACTTCGATAAGCCAGGTGTAGTTGCTGCATTAGAATATTGGCAGGACCTAGGTAATAAGCACGCGATTATGCCTAAAGGTATGATCGAATGGGGTACTTTACGACAGAACTTTCTTGATCAGAAAACAGCAATTATGTGGCACTCTACCGGTAACCTGACCACGGTAAAAAACAAAGCTAAGTTCGATTTTGGTGTTGCTAAATTACCGGGTAACAAGGAATTGGGTTCACCAACGGGTGGCGGTAACTTTTACATCTTCAAGAAGTCATCTGCCAAAGAAAAGAAAGCAGCTCTCAAGTTTGTGAAATTCATGACTTCTTCTGAACAGGCTGCTCATTGGTCTAAATCAACCGGTTATATGGGCGTAGGTCCTGGGGCTTATGAAACAGAAACCCTTAAAGCCTATATTAAAACATTCCCACCGGCAGCGGTTGCTCGCGACCAGCTCACCCATGCAACGGCCGAACTTTCTACTCACGAAGCAGGGCGGGTACGTAAATACCTGGACGATGCGATTCAAGCTGCTTTAACTGGTCAGTTATCTGCAAAAGAAGCCTTAAGCGATGCTCAAAAACAAGCCAAGTCGATCTTGCGCCGTTATTGATAGTTGCGATTGATAGTCACTATAGATAGGTAATGATTGGGGCCGGTTAGGTTATACCGGCCCCAATCACGCTGATGACAACAATCAATACTGGTTTAAAATATGTTTAAACAACTTAATCTTAAAGCCTGGCTGTTGTTGTTACCGGCTTTTTCATTTTTAATCGCGTTTACGCATTGGCCTACCCTCAAAACCATATGGCGAAGTTTTACCTGGGCTAAGTCAGATGTTGCCCCAAGTAAATTTGTGGGCCTCGAAAATTATCAAATATTGCTGGACGACCCAATCTTCTTGAAGGTTATCGAAAATAACTTCTGGTATGCAATGGGTACTGTCCCTACATCAATTTCACTGGCGATTATCATGGCGCTTTGGGTGAATAGTAAAATCCGATGTACTAGTCTATTGCGACTGGCATTTTTTACCCCAACGATATTGCCGATGATTACTGTGGCTAATATTTGGTTGTTTTTCTACAGTCCTAATATTGGTCTGTTTAACCAATTACTTGCCTTGGTTGGAATCGAGGGCCCTAACTGGCTTGGGGATCCCGACATGGCATTGTCCAGTTTAATGGTCATGACCATCTGGAAAGAAGCAGGATTTTTCATGATTTTTTATCTCGCCGCGCTACAAACTTTGAGTCCAGAACTTTTTGATGCCGCAAAGTTAGAAGGTGCCAGCGCATGGCGAATATTTAGGAAGATAACCTTCCCTTTACTCATGCCGACAACACTGTTCGTTTTTATCAATGCCATATTGAATGCCTTCAAACTGGTTGATCATTTATTTATATTGACCAAGGGCGGTCCAAACAATGAGAGCAATTTGCTCCTTTATTACATCTACGAAACCGCTTTCAGCTTCCTTGATAGCTATTATGCAGCAACATTAACTGTGGTTATGTTGGCTACTCTCGCCGTGATTGCGCTGGTCCAAATGCTTGTCCTTGATCGCAGAATTCACTACCGGTAAAAGTCATGTCTCCCTGGTTTCAAAAGTTTTCGACAATATCAGCTTACCTATTAGGAATACTCTGGGTATTACCGCTGCTCTATGCATTTTGGGCCGCCTTTCATCCACCGGAATTTGCCACCCAGTTTTCACTTTTTGCACCATTGACGCTAGAGAATTTTGAATCGGCCTGGGATCAGGCACCATTTTTTCGCTACATGTTAAACACAATAGTGATTACCACTTTAATTTTGGTGTCACAGCTAGTTCTTTGCACACTGGCAGGTTATGCACTGGCTCGAGAAAAGTTTGCTGGTCGAGGTTTTGCCTTTGCACTGGTTTTGACGCAGTTAATGGTAATGCCGGAGGTGCTTATTGTTGAAAACTACCGAACCCTCGCTGGACTGGAGCTGATTGATTCGTATCTTGGTGTCGGCTTACCTTATCTCGCCAGTGCCTTTGGTATTTTTCTATTGCGACAAACCTTTAAGACAGTACCGCAGGAACTTGAAGATGCTGCCCGCGTTGAAGGCTTGTCCGGTCTTGCTATTATTTGGAAGGTATTTGTACCACTCGCCTTCCCAACCTATCTAGCTTTTAGTTTGGTCTCTGTTAGTTACCACTGGAATAACTTTTTATGGCCGCTGGTTGTCACCAATACTGAGGCGAGTCGGCCTTTAACGGTTGGCATGGCAATATTCGGCGCTCCAGAATCGGGTGTTGACTGGTCGGTTATTTCGGCAGGCACGCTGATCGCTATTGGTCCATTATTAATACTGTTTTTGATCTTTCAACGGAAGTTTATTCAGTCATTCATGCACGCTGGTATCAAGTGAATGCAGATATTATCGTGGAATGTTCAATACGGAAAATCGTCTAACAGCAGCTTAGACTTCACGCGTACGTTGAATTATATCAAGTCATTAGGTGAATTTGATATTATCTGCCTGCAAGAATTAGCGCGCCATATGCCGGATTATTGCACTCAAGGTCAGGTAGATCATTTACAGCTTTCACAGCAACATTTTGCTAACTACAAAGCGATCTGGGGTTCTAGTTTTAGCTGGCCGAGCGTTACTGATAACTGGCTTGATCGACAGGAGTTCGGTAATTTAACGCTTATCAAAAATGGCCTTCTGGACTATAAAGTGCACCAGTTGCCACAACCCGCAGTGGCTGGGAAATTTCAAATGCCACGGGTTGCGGTTGAAACCTGTGTCGATTCAAGCATCGGGCCTTTGAGTATTATCAATACTCATCTCGCTTTTCACGATAGCAATGAAGCACAACTGCAGCTTGAGCATCTCACCCAGCTAGAGCAGGAACGTTTCGCGCATCATCAATCCCCAAAGGCTGCTGGTCGCGGATGCTTTCAAACAGGTTATTTAGCCTCGGCGCGCATTTTATGCGGCGACTTTAACTTTGATCCCGAATCCACGCATTATCAGCATCAAATCGACACAGGCTTGATTGATGCATGGAAACACTGTAACCCCAATGAACCGCAGCCATCTACTTGTGGCATTTTCGACACCAAGCAGTGGCCACAAGGCGGGCACTGCAGAGACTATTACTGGCTCAGCAACGAGCTTAAAATTTCAGACATTAACGCGAGGGTTGATATCACAACAGACCTTTCCGACCACCAACCCATTATTTTAGAGATAAAAATTTGAAACCCCAGCCCTTGCCAAAATTTTTCCCACATAAACCCAGAATTCTTTTCACCGATGTAGATGACACCCTAACCTGGAAAGGACGCCTGCCGCATGAAACATTCACTGCCTTGGTTAAACTTCAGCAATCAGGTATTAAAGTTATCCCAGTGACCGGTGCGAGTGCTGGTTGGTGCGACTGCATGATACGCACTTGGCCAATAGAATCGATTATTGGAGAAAATGGCGCATACTTTGTAGATCGCAATAGTGAAGGTCAGCTATCCTACGAATTCTCAGTCGAAGAGTCTGAGCGCGCGAATAATTGGCAGCGCCTCCTGCAACTGAAAAAAAAGGTGATCAACAAATTTGCCAACGCACGCCCAACAGCAGATCAGCCATTTCGACTTACCGACATTGCTTTTGATATTAACCAAGATCATAAGGTCGAAAGAGAGGAAGCCTTCGAAATAGCTAAATTTTGTGAAGCTTCTGGGATGAATGTGAAAATCAGCTCAATACATATTAACGTTTGGTGTGGAGAATATAATAAAGCTTCCACCGCGAATAAATGGCTGGCGCAACACGAAATTGAGAGCAACGATGCCATGTTCATTGGCGACTCGCCGAACGATGACTCGATGTTTTCAAATTTTGTTCATACTGTCGGTGTAGCCAATATCGAGCCGTTCATCGAAGAGCTTAAGTCCCCCCCAAGTTACGTCACTAGCCATCCTGGCGGCTATGGATTCGTCGAGATGGCAGATGCTCTGATCGAAGGCCTTCGTGAAAACAGGAGTAACTGAAAATTAATGGTAGTACGATCCTCGTCAATTTGATTGGTGGCGTTGCATTATTATTATGGGGATTGCGCATGGTGCGCATCGGTGTCACCGATGGCTGGGGCAATGAAGTTCGCAGTCTGCTCGGTAAAAGTCTTTCGAATCACTATAAAGCATTTGGTACCGGTCTCGGTGTCACCATGCTGTTGCAAAGCAGCAGCGCTACCGCATTACTGACATCGTCATTCAGCGGTCAGGGAATATTGACGACTGCCAGTGCCCTAGCAGCGATACTCGGAGCCGATGTTGGCACGACCTTGGTAGCCCAATTATTAACCTTTGATTTATCCGCCCTATCACCTATTTTAGTCGGACTCGGGGTCGCGTTTTTCACCTTTTCCAAAGGTGGACGAACTAAGGATATGGGCCAATTGTTGCTCGGCATAGGTATGATGCTACTCGCGCTAAAACTAATACTCGCTGCTTCTTTGCCGATGCGAGAGTCAGTAATTATTCAGCAAATTTTTGCGGCACTTGGAGAAGACTTGTTATTAGCGGTTGTATTTGCTGCTATTTTGGCCTGGGCAGCACATTCCAGTCTCGCTACCGTATTATTGATAATCACCCTCGCAAGCACTAATGCCCTAGACATTTCTGTGGCATTTGCATTCATATTAGGCGCCAATATTGGCGGTGCTCTACCTCCGTTTATAGCGACCCTAGGCGCTAGCCGTTCCGCCAGGCAACCGCCACTGGGCAATCTTATATTTCGGATTTGCGGCGTGTTAATAGTATTACCTTTTGTCGAGATAATTGCCCAATGGCTTTCTCCATTAGAGGTCAGTCAGGCTCGCCAGATTGCAAACTTCCATATGTTTTTCAATATTGGTTTGGCCGCTCTGTTTTTCCCGTTGGTCAATCGTATGGCGAGTTTGACTGCACGCTTGCTTCCTGACGACAAAGAAGAATCTGAAGAGATTAAACCTAGGCAACTTGACGTAATAGCATTCCAAACACCTCTAGTAGCACTGGTCAATGCTGAACGCGAAGTATTACGCATGGGTGAAATTGTCGAACGTATGCTGCGAAACGCATTTATCGCATTGAAAAAAAACGACTTAGAGCTAGCGAAAAAAACGCGGGAGATGGACAAGGTTGTGAATCTGTTTGACGAGGAAATTAAACGTTATCTGACCTCTCTTGCACGTGAACCACTAACTGAGAAAGAAAGTAAACGTTGCATTGAAATCATTAACTTTGCGACTAATTTAGAACACGTTGGGGACATTATTGCGGTCGATCTAATACATAACATTTCACAAAAGAAAGTCCTGCCGCGCGCAAAGATGTCGCTACAGGATCGCGACGATATAAATAACTTATATCAACCGGTGTTGAAGGCGTTACATTTATCGATCAATGTATTCTCTTCAGGAGACATACCCATGGCTAGGCAATTACTGGCTAAGAAATACAAAGTTGTTAAACGCGAAAAGGAATTGGTTGTCAAACATCTAAATAAACTACGCGATGAAGTGACCTATGATTCGAAGCTCAGTGCATTGCAACTCGATATCCTACGCGACCTTAAGAGAATTAACTATCACCTGACTTCAGTTGCTTATCCAATCCTCGAAGCGGCGGGGCAGCTAAGAAATCGCTTGCGCACCACGGAAACCCAGGCTGTGGCAGCTTAACTCAAGTTTTGGATGGCCCGAATGAACTTTAGAAAAAAGAATATTGAAAAACTGGCTAAAGAAACCTATGACGTATTGATCATCGGCGCTGGTATTAATGGTGCTGTTTCTGCCGCAGCATTAGCGGCACGAGGTGTCAAAGTGGCGTTGATTGATTCCAGAGATTTCGCTGGCTTTACCAGTCAGCAATCGTCCAACCTTGTCTGGGGTGGAATTAAGTATATGGAGAGTTACGAGTTTGGGCTGGTCAATAATCTGTGCAAGTCGCGTAACGAGCTTTTAAGTAGTTTTCCATCAACTGTCAGGGAGATTCGTTTTCTGACCACATTGTCGAAGAATAGTCGGATTCACCCCTGGTTTATGTTGGCAGGCGCTTGGCTTTATTGGTTATTCGGCCGCGCAAAGACACGCATTCCGCATCTGCTTTCTAACAGCAAAATCAAGGCAATGGAGCCCTTGATCAACATAAATAATAGTATCGGTGGCATCGAATACTCTGACGCCTATTTGCACGATAACGATGCTAGATTTATTTTTAATTTTGTGCAAAGCGCGATGGATAAGGGTTGTGTCGCAGCAAACTATATCAAATCCATAAAAACTTCGAGTGATAACAACGATCACTGGGTGGTAGAAGCTGAAGACCAACAAGCTAACCATCGGTTCACCATTCGTGCAAAAGTACTCATTAATGCCACCGGTGCCTTTGTCGATGAACTTAATAAACAGTCCGCAATACAAACAACCAGTTGTCACATCTTTTCAAAGGGTATCCATTTGATTGTACCTAGACTTTCTCGTGAGAAGAGGGTGCTTACTTTTTTTGCGGATGATGGGCGTTTGTTTTTTGCGATTCCTATGGCGAACTGTACCTGTATTGGAACAACCGACAGTATCGTTGAAAATCCAATAACCGAAGTCACTGAAGAAGATCGAAACTTCGTGCTGTCCAATATCAATGACAGACTTGATTTAGATAGACCTCTTGATACCAATGATATCATTGCGGAAAGATGCGGTGTACGTCCTTTGGTGGTAAAAAAGGGGATAGGTGTGACCGAAAATTTCATGCAATTGTCCCGAAAGCATGCCATTGAAACAGTCAAAGAAAATAAACACATCAGTATCTTTGGTGGAAAGTTGACCGATTGTCTCAATGTGGGCGAGGAGGTCTGTGAGCAAGTCGCTCATTTGGGCGTTCAATTAAAACCAATTATAACCAAATGGTATGGCGAACCAGACGAAAAGTCCCGAACTGCTTACTTCAAGAGATGTCATCAGCTAGCAATCGACCAGTATATTGCCAGTGATACAGGAGAAATGCTAAGCGAGCGTCTGTGGCGTCGCTATGCTGAATACGCGCTACCCATGCTCGATGCGATTGAAAATAACCCGCGCATGGCGGAAATCATGCTCGAAGGATCGGGTATTCGCCGCTGTGAAATTGATTATCTGGTCGACAATGAAATGATTGTAAAGCTAGACGATTTCTTGCGACGGCGATCGAAGCTGGCATTGCTCGTCACGCACGAAAAGCTGAAACATTCACGAGGCCTATATGAAGTCTGTGAACAACTTTTTGGGGAAGAAGCCAGCGAAAAATACAATGAGTATTTTTCGCAGAAGTCAGCGGCAGAAAATCAGCAGGTGGAAAAGTCATAGGGTGTCAAAATGACTCAAACTATTCCAAGCATCAACTAAAAGATGATCAGTTCTCGCGCCATGCAGGGTAGTTGCCTAAAGCTCACTTGGAAAGCCAACAACGTGCAATGACTTGCCGATTTAATACCTTAATCCGAATGACTGCTTTGTCACAACACTGTGGGCGGAGGGATACCACCCCATTAAGGTCAGCTGTGTGCCGAAACCTGCCTATTAACTCGTGACCTGCAACGACAGCTAACTTGAAAATCAACACTCCCTCGTAGTTTGGCTATCCGCAGTTCACGATTTATAGAAAGTTCAGCTACCTTTACCCTGAAATAGCGACATCAGAGAATCGAATACTCGGCATTAGCGCGGATCGACCTTCATCCCAGTTCTGTTGATTACCAATCATTGCAATTTTATTTAACATTTCATAAAAATTCCCTGCGACGGTAATTCCTCTGACCGCCTGAATTCGTTGGCCATCTTTACACAGATAACCGGAAGCACCGAAGCTGAAATTGCCAGAAATGGCGTTGGCACCGGAGTGTAAACCTGACAAGTCAGTTAGTTCTAAATATTCTCCACTATGCAGTGTCGACAGGTCTTCGGAGCCTTTGGCGATTTCGACTTGATGAAGACTGACACCCAGAGCCGATCTTGGCCCTCGGCTCGCGTGTCCGGTGGTCTTGGTATCAAAATAGGAAGCAGTAGCACTATTGTGAATGAGTGTTTGCAAACAACCGTCGACTATTAGCCCTGTTTTTGTGGTGGCGGTGCCTTCGGCATCAAACAAATGATAACCAAATCCATCAACATTGAGTGGGTGGTCATAAATAGATAGTCGAGAATCGGCGATGGACGACCCTATTTTATCTCTCATTGGGTTGATGCCATCTTTTGCTGCTTTTCCAGAAACCATCATGGTAAATACGCCGAATAATGATACTTGGCATTCCTTATCGAAAATCACATCATAGTGTTTGCTCGGAACGGGCTTTCCATCGAGCAGACCGAGACATTTTTCATAGGCTTTATCGATCACGGCTGATGCGGTTAAACTAGAAAACAATCTGGATACCTGACTCGCGCCCTGCATAGCATTTTTTTCGCCGTCTTCGACTAATGCATAAGCATACGCGGCGCACATACGGCTACACGTTGATGCGTTAAGTCCGGCGCTAGTGAAAATATGTCGTTGGCTGCTTGTATCCTGCACACCGTTGTAAGGCACATTTTTTACTTTATGTTTCGCCGTTAGTTTACTTTCGATTTCGAGCGCCATTTCAATTTTCTGCTCAATCGAAACCTGCTCTTGTGGGCATAACAATTCATCGTCAGTTTTTAGATGGTTAGAATTTGGCAGGATATTTTCGTGAGGTTCTACTTTGACAAAACTAGCGCTATTGAGTGCCTGGTCAACCATTGAAATCAGAGCGTCAGCGTCTACTGCTTCACTGTAGGCAATGCCAACATGGCCATTTTTAATCACACGCAATCCGAAGATTCGACTCGAACTGACTTTGTATTCTTCGAGTTCGCCGTCGCATGCCTTGAGTGAGAGTGACTCTCCTTCGTCGACGATAAGGTCACCCGTCGCACCGGCACTCTTCACCTGGGTTAAAATCTGCTCAGCCAATTGTGCTATGTTCGTATTTGATGAGCGACTTGATGTGCTATTAGAGGTGCTCATCAGGCGTTACCCCCTACCAGTATGTCATCGACTTTTAAAGTCGCCTGTCCAACGGTAGTCGGTACAGCCCCAGAGATTGATCCGCACATGCCGCAGGCCAGCGAAAAGTCTTGGCTGATCATCGAAATCTCTTTGAGTACTTTGGGTCCGGTGCTAATTAAGGTTGCCGCTTTAACTGGATATTGAATTTTACCGTTTTCGATATAGTAACCTTCGGTGACCGCAAAGTTGAACTCGCCCGTGCCCGGTTGAACTGAACCACCACCCATGTGAGAGGCGTAGATACCTTTGTCGATAGACGCGATCATGTCGTCTATATTATCGTCACCTGGTTCGATGAAGGTATTGCGCATACGTGATGCTGGGGCAAACTTGTAAGACTCACGGCGACCTGATCCAGAGCGCGCAAAACCTGTTTGTTGCGCACCAATACGGTCGACCAGAAAATTGGTTAGCTGGCCATCCTTAATGAGTTGGGTTCGCTGTGTGGGCATACCCTCGTCGTCAATATTGATCGAGCCCCATTCATTTGCCATGGTGCCGTCGTCTACTGCATTGACGATTGAGCTGGCGATTGATTTACCCATTTGGTCGTGGAATACCGATGCTTTTTTTGCAACTGACGTGGTTTCTAGTAAATGTCCACAGGCTTCGTGGAAGATGACACCGCCAAATCCGTTGCCAATAATGACTGGCATTCGACCAGAAGGGCATGGCCTGGCTGTTAGATTAATGAGCGCTTGTCTGGCTGCTTCTTCACCGGTTTTCTGCGGATCGATTCCGGCTTCAATTTCCCAGCCCAGCAAACCGCCGTCATTCCAGCTGCCGGTCGCCTGTTCGCCGCCATCAGATGCGATGGCCGTTAAATTGGCTCGTACGTAATTGCGCTTGTCATTCGTGTGTAAGCCCTCGCTATTAAATATTTCAATGCCTTGCTCTCGCTGCATACAGGAGCCACGTGTTTTTGATATTTGTTCACCCGCTGCTCTGGCAGCCCGGTCTGCCGCCATTAAGTAGGCAATCTTACTTTCGATTTCTGCATCAACCGAGAGTATTTTGCGGGCCGGGTGAATGTCGGAGATTTTATTGAAATTAAACGATGTTGTGGTACTGACGGGATCCCTTAAATCTTTAGCAGCCAGCACTGACGCGATGCGTAACAGCTCGTCCCGATCAGTCTTATTGGTATAGCCATATAAAACCTTGGTGCCGTAAACCAGCCTGAGACCGATGCCAAAATTAATGCCCGATTCTACCGACTGCACCTCATCACTAAGCGTACTGACGACATTGGTTTCATTCTTTTCTATGAAAAGTTCGGCAAAGTCAGCACCCAGTGACAGGGCGTGATCAATAACTGATTCTGCGGTTTGACTGTAAAGCATTGAAATCTATTCCTTTGGGGGTTGAGGAAGGCTAGTCGAGTTGGACAACATTGTATTCTCACGGTTTTATACATGGGGTTATAGGGCGCTAATGCAATGAATCATGCGCATCCCTAGATCGGCAGTTATTTGCATTTCGACAGTTAATGCTGGATTTGCTATGGAAAAGACAGTAATAACCCCTTCGGTTATTTAGGTTTATTATGTGTGACATGAAAGTGATTGAAATGATGAATGTATCATTGGCTTCAAAACTTAAAAGTCGGTTAAAGCGAAAGGTCGAAACAGGTATTTACAACGCAGGAAAACTCAGTGAGTCTAGTGAAATAGTTATGGATCGTCCGGAACTTAGGTAGGTTTTGAGGCGTTTTCAGGCGGATCATTATGTGCTCTATTATAGGTCTATCCAGACAGGGATTGAATCGGCCAGAGTGCTTCACATTTCAAGAGATATTCAAGAACTTTTCCAGAAGTCCTCTCACGTTTAGCAGTCCGGTATTATTAAATTGCAACTCTTGATTAACTGTTTCATTCCGGCTAATACACTCACTATTGCACCTTATGGTATGCAGCGTTTACTTTATAATTAACTGTTCGATCTTGTCGATTACACATTAAGGATTACAACATCAGTATCTCTCCACTTATTCTTTCTGAATTTAGCGTTCGCCATCGCTTAGCTGGCTTATCCATATTGGCAATGGTTGTCGTCATAGTTTTGAAGGGTCTCACCAGCCAGATCGGATCTATCGACAATGATTTTTCAGGCGTGTTACTGGGGATAGCTGGAGCCCTGGGTTGGTTTGCGGCACTGTTATTGGTAGCCGATACGCGGGCGATGGTTCAGATACAGGTTGGTCTGATTAGTTTGATTGGTTTATGTCTGGCTGGTTATGCCTTTAGTCAGGGTGCGAGTATCGATATTGGAAAGGCGGTCGGGGGTAACTCGGGATTATTGACTATGATTGCCACTGTTGGTTTTTTGCGGCTGGTTGCCTTACCTGAGACAGCTAAAAGTGAAGCATTGCCAGTAGGCCGTAAAGCATATTTGCAAACATTGCTGGGACTGAATATTACCAGCTCAGTCATCAATATTTCGTCACCGATATTAATTGCGGACCGGATTCATCAGCATCGGCCTTTAACCCATTTTAGTGCTCAGTCGATCGTACGTGTCTTTTGCGGGGTATCGTCATGGTCACCTTTTTTTGGTGCGATGGCAGTTGTATTGACCTATGTTGAGGGCGCTCAGGTTTTGTCGATACTGAAGGTAGGCCTGCCTTTTACGATAGCTGGATTTATCGTTGTATATATCGAGGCCAGACTACGTTACTCGAAGCAGCTTGATGAATTTGTTGGTTATCCAATCCATTTCAATGCTCTAAAAATACCCGCTATTCTAATGGTAAGTGTTGTGGCTTTTTCGCACTGGTTACCAGAGATACCGATGTTAGTAGTGATTAGTATCTGCGCACTAATGGTGACGGCTGTAACTTTGTTTTTGCGCCTTGGCCTGATAGCAAGTTGTAGAAGTTTGCATCGTTATCTCTACGATGGATTACCAAAAATAGCCAATGAGTTGTTATTGTTTCAGGCTGCGGGGTTGTTAGCAGCAGGTATGGTGGCGGTGGTGCAATTAGGCGTTTTGGATAATCCGTTCACTGTATTTAATAGCACGACGGCAGGTCAGATATTAGCTATTGTTTTGCTGGCTGCCGCTGTTGGTGTTCATCCGGTTATTCTTATTTCCAGCTTGTCTCCACTAATAATGGAGCTTAATCCTGACCCTAGTTTTCTTGCTGCTACTTATCTATTGGCCTGGAATCTTGGCACCTGTGCCAGTCCGTTATCCGGCACGCAATTGGTTTTCCAGGGGCGCTATAGTATCCCTGCTTGGCAAGCGGCGATGTCAAACTGGCCTTATGCCATATTGATGTACCTGGTAGCAATAGGATGGCTTTGGATGAGTGAGCGATTATTTTTTTAAGTCGTATTAAAGCTCTCGATTACAGATTAATTACTCTGTGCTATAGCTCGCTCAAGATTAGATATCCGCTCATTATTGGAGGGGTGACTACTCATAAACCCACCACCCGAGCCAAACTTAGCTTTAAGTGTTTGAATAGAGCGAGTCATAGATCGCGGGTCTTTGCCTAAATCTCTCAGTAACTTAATTGCGAAAACATCAGCCTCCAATTCGTCACGTTGTGAAAACTGAGCCGACACTGCGCCTGCGGCGAGTTGCCCCAATTGACCACTGCTGAGTGACCCTACAACGCCACCGACACCGATAGCACCCTGTAACGCCGCATTGGTGAGCAGTTGGTTTTTCATTTGCTGGTAGCTGTGTTTGAGTTTGACGTGTCCTATCTCATGCCCAATGACGGCTAGTATCTGGTCGTCTGGCATGGCATCCATTAAGCCGGTGTAGACTCGGACGGTACCGTCCGCCATGGCGAAGGCATTAACGTCGTCGGCTTTGTAAACTTTGAAGTTTAATTGTAGCCCAGCGTAGTTTGTCAGGCTGTTGGTCATTTTAAATAGGCGTTGGGCATAGGCGTCGTTTGCGTCGGCTACCTGGTGCTGACCGTCGTATTTTACTGCAGCTAATGTTGCGGTTTGCTTGACGCTATTTTCATCGAGTGTGACGGCTACTGCGACGCCTACGCCGACAACAAGTGCCTTTCCGATATCAAATTGACCGTTGGTGCAGCTGCTTAACGCCAGTGTTGAGGCGATAATAATGAGTCGATATTTCAGCGTTAACATTTCAGTTTTCTGCTGTATTAAATAGCGTCAATTTATGAACCCAGAGTACCGGTAATGGCTTTCACCTCGAGGAATTCCAACAGTCCCCAACGGCCTTTTTCGCGACCATTGCCTGATTGTTTATAACCACCGAATGGTGTGCCGGCATTACCGCCCTTATAGTTAATGGCAATTTGTCCAGCCCGAATTCGACGCGCAACAGCTGTTGCATTTTCAATATCGCTAGAGCTGATATAACCAGCAAGACCATATTCGCTATCATTCGCAATGGCGATGGCCTCTTCTTCATCTTCGTACCCCAAAATTGCGATGACAGGGCCAAAAATTTCTTCTCGCGCAACGATCATTTTGTTATGCACATTGGCAAAAACAGTCGGTTTGACATAGTAACCGGTAGGTAAATGATCAGGTCGACCTGTGCCGCCTGCGACCAGTGTTGCACCTTCGTCGATTCCGTCTTGAATCAATCCTTGGATTTTATCAAACTGGACTTTGTTAACGACAGGCCCGATGTGATTGCCTGATTCTGCTGGGTCGCCAATGCCAATATTTTCAGCAGCAACACGTGCCGCCTCGATAGCGATGCTCATTTTGTCGTTGGGCACTAGCATACGCGTCGGTGCATTACAGGATTGCCCCGAATTATCCATGCAGTAATTGATACCTTCGGTAACAGCTGCTGCAATGTCTGTGTCGCCGAGTATGATATTTGCCGATTTTCCACCAAGCTCCTGACCGACCCGCTTGACAGTATTAGCCGACGCCTTAGCGACTGCAATACCACCACGAGTAGAACCAGTGAACGACATCATGTCGATGTCACGGTGACTGGACATGGCTTCGCCGACTACAGGGCCGTAACCATTAACCAGATTAAATACACCCGCTGGGACACCAGCTTCGTGTAATACTTCAGCCAGAATCATTGAGTCGATAGGCGCTTCTTCACTGGGCTTCAGTATCATAGTGCAACCGACCGCAATGGCCGGCATGACCTTAGACGCGACTTGGTTAATGGGCCAGTTCCAGGGTGTGATCATGCCGCAAACACCGATAGGTTCGTGACGCAAGATCATGCCATTTTCGATTGTTTCAAATTCAAAATCTTTCAGTACGTTGATAGCATTTTTAATATACGACATGCCAAGCACTGTTTGCGAGCTGCGAGACATATCGATCGGCGC
>JBLHID010000033.1:0-21995 GCA_047615545.1 Polaribacter sp. | reverse complement strand
GTGGTGGGTAATGAATCAGTTATCTCCGCAACAGCATCGACATTAGCGACCTATCCCGACCGCACATTACTCGGCGAAGACGTCATCTGGTCCGGCACACCTGAGCAGGGTATGCTCTCGTCACACCGCATTTTTTCGACTGCCACCACTCAAGACAGAAACGGCCAGCACTGCAAGGTTGGCTACCGAGTGATAGCCGACTGTCACGCTAAGAATAACCAAATAGACGACGAATGGTTAGTCCGTGACGAAAGTGCAATCGCAAAACAACTGGGTTACAGCTCACGTGAATATGCGCTAAAACAAATTGACGACCAAGGCGGTCTCGATAACTGTCAAATACCCTTCACTGCAGATCAAGACATCGCGGGGCCTTACCTAGGTAAGGGTAACGACGACGAGTGGGGACACAACTACGCTGATATTCTCACCCGAATTATGTCATCTGAGTTCAATCATATCGCTAAAGCTTATGATCGCGGTGCGGCACTGGAATACCCTGGCGGAATCACAGGCCACTCTCATGCCCATGCTGAAAAATTCTGGATCAGCCTACGCGCCGCCTTTCCATCGGCTACTTTTCAGATTCATCACCAGATAGGTCGCGACGACATCTTGATGCCACCCCGCGCTGCGATTCGTTGGAGCTTGACAGGTAAACATGAAGGCGCGGGCATGTTTGGTTCACCAACCCAAGCCGATGTGCATATCATGGGAATCTCGCATGCCGAATTTGGCCCCTGGGGTCTACGACGCGAGTACGTGCTGCTTGACGAAGTCGCGGTCTGGAAACAAATTCTTTTACATCAATCGTAAATCGAGCCAACTATTTTGAACATCGACCTCAATACAAAAATCGTTCGCTATGGTGAGTTAATTCCCTGTAAAACTGCATTTATAGATGCACATACACCAGGCTCAGATCAAAAAGAAAACTTCACTATCATCGGCGGTGGTGTTGCAGAAAGCCCCGATCAACATGTCCACCTTAACGATACACCGGGGTTTAATATTGGTGCAGCAGGGCAACCGCCAGGCTGTACCAACTCGCTGCACTTTCATCACACTGCAGAAGTATTTTTCATCCTTAAAGGACGCTGGCGTTTTTTTTGGGGGCGCCGTGGTGATGCGGGTGAAGTCGTTCTCGATGAGGGCGACATCATTAATATTCCAACACATATATTTCGAGGTTTTGAAAATGTTGGTACCGACTACGGCATGATCATGGCCGTGCTTGGTGGCAACGATGCAGGCGGTGGCGTGGTGTGGGCACCCGAAGTGCTCGATACAGCCAACAAACATGGTTTGGTGCTAGATGAAACGGGCAAACTCTATGACACCAAAAAAGGCGAGCAATTGCCAGAGGGAGTGAAGCCGATGCAATCTCTCAGTGAAACCGAACTAACAGCTATTGGCGAGCCACCTGTACAAGCCATTGTGCGTGATCATGTTGCCCGCTACTGGGACATGATGGCGTTGTCAAGAACAGCCCCATGCGATGTCATAGGTGAGCAGGCGCTGCTACAAGACTTGCCAGGATTTGACATCGACTTCCTTAGTCGCGACTCAATTTCTGCCGAGCAATACTGTGTCGACAGCAATGAAATCATCATGATTATGCGCGGTCATTGGCGCCTTGAATGGAGCGGAGGACACACCGTGCTCAATCCGGGCGATACCTGTGCTGTGCCTCCCGGTCAGCTGCATAGCTTAAGCCCTGCGGTATCGGGGGAGGCTAGTTTATTTCGAGTGCGCAACACGCACGATCTAGCGGGCGCAACCAAAACCCAGTTATTAAAGGAAACATCATGAAGAAAAACATTCCTGTGACGCACGTTGGCTCATTGCCACGTTCGCAAGACGTGGTTGACTTTATCTTTGCGCGTGAGCAGGGAAAATCATTCGACCAGTCTGAATTTGACGCCTGCATGAGCAATGCCGTTGACGAAACCGTTCGCAAACAAGTGGAAGCTGGGGTTGATATTGTTAGTGACGGCGAGACATCAAAAATCTCCTACGCCACCTATGTGAAAGATCGCTACAGCGGTTTTTCGGGTGATAGCCCACGTAACCCACCTGCCGATCTGAAACTATTCCCCGGCTTTTTGCAACGATTGGCTGATGCAGGTGGCACACCGCAATACGCCCGTCCCATGTGTACTGGTAACATCCGCTCACTCGGTCAAGGTGAACTGCAAAAAGACATTACCAATCTTAAGACCGCTATGGCTAAACATGGTGCTACTCGCGGTTTTATGAATGCGGCCTCACCAGGCGTTATCTCATTATTTCTGCAAAACGACCATTATCCAACTCGTGAAGCCTATCTGGCTGCGCTGGCTGACGTGATGAAAACAGAATACGAAACCATCGCCGCCGCTGGACTCGATGTGCAACTCGACTGCCCAGATTTGGCTCTGTCACGCCACATGCTGTTCACCGATCTAACCGATGAAGAGTTTATCCGAGTCGCACAAAGCCATGTCGAGGCGCTGAACCATGCTTTGCAAAATGTGCCGCCAGAACAGGTTCGTGTCCATATTTGCTGGGGCAACTATGAAGGCCCACACACATGCGACATTGGCATGGATAAGGTCTTCGACGTATTAATGAAAACCTGCGCGCGTTATGTATTGTTCGAAACGTCAAACCCGCGTCATGCCCATGAATGGACGGTTTTCCGAGACCGAAAAAAAGATATACCCGACGACAAGATTCTCATCCCCGGTGTTGTCGACACCACCACCAATTTCGTCGAGCACCCAGAGCTAGTCGCCCAACGTATTAATCGTTTTACCGACATCGTTGGTGCCGAGCGTGTAATCGCTGGGTCCGACTGCGGCTTCGGCACCTTTGCCGGATACGGCGCAGTTGACCCCGACATCGCCTTCGCGAAACTAAAATCAATTGCCGAAGGTGCGGCCATTGCTAGTCGATAGCAGCACACCACTATTGATGCTGCCGGGTATGATGTGTGATGCACGGCTGTTTCGACCGCAAGTCGATGCGTTGAGTGGATCGCTGTCAATTCATCTCGCACCTATTACAGCACAAGATTCAGTTCAGGCACTGGCCGCTGACATTCTCGCAAACGCACCGCCACAATTCGCACTGCTAGGGTTGTCGATGGGCGGCATCGTCGCGATGGAGGTCATGGCTCAGGCAGCCAATCGAGTCACCAGACTGGCGCTGCTTGATACAAACCCACTGGCCGAACTCGACGAGGTTAAACAGGATCGCGAACCACAGATCGAAAGGGTGCTTAATGGCGGTCTAGCAAACACCATGCGTGACGAACTCAAACCGCGTTATCTCGCCGATGGACCTGACAAGGCAGCGATACTCGATCTTTGCATGGACATGGCATTGCAACTCGGTCCAGAAGTTTTTCTGCGACAGTCTCGCGCATTGCAAAACCGTCCCGATCAATGTGAAACGTTAAAGCAAGTGTGTGTTCCGACATTGATTATGCATGGTGAGCTGGATCAACTATGCCCGCCCGAACGGCACCAGTTTATGCATGAATTAATACCGGGTTCGCGCCTGACCACAATACCCAATGCCGGCCATTTGCCAACACTAGAACAGGCAAAAGCCAGCACCGTCGAAATCATAGATTGGCTGAATAGAGAATGAGTACAAAATGAATACATCAATATTAAAAGAGTCACTACTAAAAGTGTTGCAGTCCGTTGACACCCCCACCGTCTGCAATGCAATCGAAGTCGCACAGGGAAAACGTGGATTCAACGATTTTACGCGGGGTACATTACTCGCCTCGCACCCCGAAGCTACAGCACTCGTAGGCTATGCGCGCACCGCCAAAATTGCAGCAGTCAATCCACCCGAAGAATCATCAGACGTCATTCGCAAACGACGCATGGACTACTACCGCTACATGGCGGAAGCACCTCAACCATCAATCGTCGTAATAGAAGACACCGACTACCCCAACTGCATCGGCGCTTACTGGGGTGAAATCAACACAACCGTACACAAAGGTTTTGGCCTAAAAGGCACGTTAACCAATGGCGTTATGCGCGACCTAGGTGACGTGCCCGATGGCTTTCCAGTGCTGTCTGGCTCAATCGGGCCCAGCCACGGCTTTGTGCATGTCGAGGATTTCGACTGCGCCGTAGAAGTGTTTGGCATGCGTGTACAACCCCATGACTTAATTCATGCTGACCGTCATGGTGCGGTTGTCATACCAGCAGAAGTCATCGACACACTTGAATCAGCCATCGAAAAATTACTCGCAACTGAACGTATCGTACTGGATGCCGCAACAAAGCAAGGGTTTGGCTTTGCCGAATTTGAAATCGCATGGACTGCTTTTGAAAAAGCACGCACCTGACCACCAGAGCCTCAGTCACAGGTTGGTGGACTATTAAAAAGCGCTCTGTTGGCTTAACCGGGGAAAGTGATTAGCAATGTTTAGAGGCAGGTTTAGTGAAGTTTAAATTTCACAATCAACACCGGCAACAGCATCAGGTTGGCAATCAATGCGGTTGTCATCGCTAGCCCTGATAGTAATCCAAAGTAAATCGTCGGAATAAAGTTCGACAACGCCAGTATCGAGAACCCAAGCACTACCGTCACCGTTGTGTAATAAAGCGCATGCCCGATGCTGTTGTGGCTGCGTTTTATGGCTGCCCAGTAGTCTTGATCGATGGCGTATTCCGCACGGAAGCGATGGACATAGTGAATCGAGTTGTCAACGCCGATTCCTATACTGATGGCGGATATGGTGATCGTCATGATGTCTAATGGGATACCAATCCAGCCCATTAACCCGAGGATCAATCCTGCTGCTATCATGTTGGGAACGATGGCGGCAATTGACAGGCGGATCGCGCGGAATAAGATCGTAAACATAAATAGTATCGCGATGAATACCACGCCTATGGTTAAAATCTGCGATTTAAAAAGGCTTTGCAATAGGTTGTTATAAAGCACCGCCATACCTGAGATATTGACCTGTGCCGGTTTTAGCCCTAGTTCATCGACCAGGTGTCTATGAATAGTGTCTATTAACTGCTGACGCTTCAGGTTCTTGTCCGATTCATAAATACGAATGCTAAATCGAAGTTGATTTCCATCTTCAGACAGATAAGGAGAGATGAGCGCCTGCCGGATACTGTCGGGCAAACGTTTGTACAGAACGGCTAGTGTGAAGTCATCGAACGCCACACCGTCATTCAAGGTTTGTAGCATTCGCATACCGGTGTCGATGGATAATACTTTGCCTGTCTCGGGCAGGCTTTCGAGGTAAGCATGAATTTCTGCTATGTCGAGTAAACCACTGCTATTGAACCAGTAGCTAGTTGAAGTAATGTCGCCACCATCTTCATCGTCAAAGCTTTCTTCGCCAAAAAACTCATCTTCCTCAAAGAAATCGTCCTCTTCACTCAGCACTAACGCGGCAGTTTCCTCAAATATAGGAGCATCGATAATGATGTCCATCGGCGTCGTGCCGCCGAGTTTCTCGTCGATTAAGCTCATGCCTTGAAAAATTTCGGTATCTTCCTTGTAGTAGTCAATAAAGCGATTCTCGACAGACAGTTGCGGTAAGCCAGATAAGCCTACGCCAGCCAACACGATGAATAACAATAGGGAGGCTTTACTATGATTTTGAATAAACTCAGCGACCGAAACCATAATGTTGGCGGTAAATTCACCCGATGACTCGTGTTTTTGCTTGGGCATTAACATCAGTGCTGCAGGGAACAAAGTAAAGGCGAGAATGAAAGCAATCGAAATGCCAATCACCATCATCCAGCCAAAGTCGATGACGGGTCGAATGCCGCTGACCAGTAACGAACCAAATGCCACCATGGTTGTGACGGCGGTATAGACGCAGGGTAAAAACTTACTGCGGATTGTTTCGCTTACCAATTCAAATTGTGAGGCGTCCGGCGTCTGCTCAGCCACTTCACGATAACGCACGATTAAATGGATCACTAGAGACAACGTGATGATTAATAGTAGTGAAATAAAATTCGACGAGACGACAGTGACCGGCCAATGCATCCATCCCAGAAAACCCATCATTACCAAGGCACTAGTGACGCAAGCCACTAGCGGCAGAACGACCCAGCGAATTGATCTAAAAGACACGGTCAAAATGAGAATGATAAAAGCCACAACGCCCACACCGAATACTTTCAAATCACTACGAATATAATCAATTGAATCGCTCACAATCATCGGTACGCCGCCTAAAAAAAGTTCGGCCTGATCTCGGTGTAGGTCCATCACTGCCCGTACTTGTTTGATCGTTTCGTCCTGACGTAGATTGGCTGCCAGGTTCAGCTGCTTGATTTTGTTAGAGATGGTTTGAATCTGAGCTTTGTGTGTTTCGCTTAAAGGCTGATTCCCATAAAGCTTGTCACGTTGCAGGTTGAGTTTGAAAAGCTCACCATCGGATTCGAGATTTACCTGCAATGCGGTGATATCGCCTTGGGCACTCACGAGTAAGTTTTTATACAACGGACTGGTGGTCATTTCGATCTTTGCCAGCGCGATGTCAACATCGTCACTTTCTAGCGTTCTAATGCCTTCTGCGATTTCTGTGAGTGTTACCGGGGGACTACTGATAAGCGGAACATCAAGCATGCTGACAACAGACTTAACGTTCTCAACTGTCTTTAACTGGTCTCTCAAAGCGGTTAAGTCAGTGAGGGAATTAGCACTAAATAGGGGGCTTTTGGGGCTATAAGTAACAATCAAAAACTCTTCGGAGCCATAGTTTTTGGCAATAGACCGAAAGTACTTTAAAGCCTCGTCATTCTCCAGGATCAGTGAATCTGACGAAGCGTCCAGTTCGAAGTCTGTGGTCTGAGCAATAAAAAATCCAGATACTAGCGCGACGACGATAAGCGTCGCTATTGGACTATTGAGCACCAACCGGTTGAAGAGATTGATTAAAAAATTTGCCATTTTCATTTCCGTTGATTACCTTGTTGCTGAGCTTAATGTGTCCTAGATATAAATGACTTACGCGACGTTACCTGAACGAACATTACTTCTGCTGTCCCATCTTCGCCCAGCTATCGCGCAAGGTCATCGTGCGATTAAATATCGGTTGCTCGCTGGTCGAGTCGGTATCGCTAATGAAATAACCCAATCGCTCGAATTGATAGGCCAATGCATTACCAGTGACTTCGACAGCAGGCTCTAGTTTTGCATCATCTACCATCACTCGCGACTCTGGATTCAAGGTCGGGATGAAATCAGCTTCAGCGGCTGGGTTAGGTGTAAGGAACAGACGATCTAGTAAGTTGACTCTAGCGTTAACCGCATGTTTCGCACTTACCCAATGGATAGTCCCTTTGACCTTTCGGCCATCGGCGGACTTTCCGCCACGACTGTCGGGATCGTAGGTGCATATCACTGACTCGATACTGCCGTCGGCATTTTTTATTACTTCTTTACACGTCACGTAGTAAGCAAAGCGCAGTCGGACTTCACGTCCTACAGTAAGGCGGAAAAACTTTTTCGGTGCATCATCCATATAGTCATCTTGTTCGATGTACAGCTCGCGTGAAAAAGGAATCTCTCGCGTGCCGTAATCGGGGTTTTGTGGGTGATTGCTGCCAGTGACCATTTCTTCTTGATCTTCGGGGTAGTTCTCGATGATTAGTTTAATAGGGTTGATTACCGCCATGCGTCGCGTAGCACGGTTATTCAAATCTTCACGCAAGGCATTCTCAAGCACGCCCATTTCTATCGTACTGTCTTTTTTAGTCATGCCGATCATACGGCAAAACTCAACAATCGACTCTGGCGTAAAACCACGGCGACGCATGCCAGCGATAGTCAACATACGCGGGTCGTCCCAACTGTCGACATGGCCGTCGCTCACTAGCAGGTTCAGCTTACGTTTGCTAGTGAGTGAGTATTCCAATTGCAGGCGAGCGAATTCGATTTGACGCGGATGGCAGGGTGGGTCGAGCTTATCCAATATCCAATCATACAGTGGGCGGTGATCCATGAACTCAAGCGTACAAAGCGAATGGGTCACACCTTCAATGGCATCAGAAAGTCCGTGAGTAAAATCATATAGTGGGTAGATGCACCATGTGTCACCCGTATTATGGTGGGTAATATGCCGTATACGATAAATGACTGGGTCACGCATATTAATATTACCCGATGCGAGATCAATTTTAGCGCGCAAGACATGTTCGCCATCAGCAAAATCACCTGCTTTCATTTGTTCGAATAAGGCCAAATTATCTTCAGGTGAACGATCACGGTAAGGGCCTGCGATACCGGGTTCAGTCAAGGTGCCACGGTTGGTTCTAATATCATCTGCGCTTTGACTATCAACATAGGCATCGCCTTGCTTGATGAGCTGCACCGCATAATCGTAGAGCTGTCCAAAATAATCCGAAGCATGAGGGTTGGAGTGCCAGCTAAAACCTAGCCATTCAACATCGCGTCTAATCGCATTAATGTATTCAATGCTTTCTTTTTCAGGATTGGTATCGTCAAAACGCAAATTACAATGCCCGCCATACTCAAGCGCAGTACCAAAGTTCAGGCAAATCGACTTTGCATGACCGATGTGCAAGTAGCCGTTTGGCTCAGGTGGGAAGCGCGTAATGACCTTGCTGGTTTTCTGATCAGCAATGTCGGCATTAATAGCGTCACGAATAAAATTGGAAATGTCGGCATCGACAATGCTGGCGTCAGACATGAATAGGGGTTCGGCGATAAAAAGAAAGTGAACATTTTACATGATTCGCGAGGAAAGCTGAAAGGTAATACTGTTTTCTCTTCGGAGTACATTAACAATCATACATCAGCACAGCAGCGCCATAGGATGATCATAATCAGATCACGTGCTTTGTCCGTATCAAAATCGCGTGGTCAAAAGGTAGATGCGCATTTTTTCTAATTGGACTTCAGCGCTGATTCAATATAATGATACTAGCGGTAATCTTTTATTAGGTTCTGTGGCCGAACCCAGTATGAAAAAACTGGTGCGTTAAATGTTTCCAGTGCTTCGGGTCGCTCGGGATTAAGTATGTTGGGCTTAGTAGTGGCGTCGAGGAACCGCGTATCAAAAAATTCTTCACAACCCGCGGTAAATTCAAATAAGCCTTGTTGCTTACCCGTTTTAATATTCACGATGGCGATACCGCACAAAAGCTTCTCATCCTTTTCCTGCACCGGCATACCACCGAATATGTTGCTCTCGCGGATCTTGCATAAACCGATAATGGCGTAGCTGTCGACGAATGACAGGCCACGTAGATAGCCCGGTAATTGACACACAACTTCATGACTATTGTTATCCGGATCAAATCGCAGTAGTTCTCCCGCACCTGAATTCAGCACATACAGATGTTTGCGATAATAGCGTGGTGAATGCGGCATGGCGAGATCACGCATAACGACTTCGTTAGTTTTAATGTCGATGACAACGCCACCATTCACTTTATGCTCGCGCCAGCCTCCTGGCGTGTTGGTTTCACCCAGGCAAGTGACATACCTTGGTCTGTTTTTGACGAGGGCCAGGCCATTCAGGTGGCATCGATCTTCCGGTGCTAGCTCGCTGATGAAGGTTGGCTGCCATTGCGGACAAAGGTGAATTCGTCGCTTAGCTTGGCAAGACAACTAAACCGCGTATTCACAATCCACAGGTCGTCATTGCTAAAGCAACATCGTGTGCATTTAAATCACCGGTATGCCACGACACCTTGGGTAAATATAGCGCATCATATTGCCTCAGTTGCTTGTAACTGCGCGCCAATACCGGATCATTAGAGTGGATCGTAATGTGATTGCGAGTCGCCAGCGCCAGTTTTTTACCCGACACATCAAACCCCATCGGCTTGATTGGGGTTTAACCGTAACGCTATTTGATAATGCTCGATTGCACTATCGATGTCGCCGGTTTTGAACAATGCCAAGGCTAGATTATGCCGTACCACTGGATCTTTCGGCGACTCGATAATCACCGTGTTTAAAATATCAACCGCATCACTATGGCGGTTCGTTAGCGACAAAACCACGCCTAAGAAATGGCGAGCAGGGTTGAAATTGGGGTAATGCCTGACAATATCGCGGTAGGCTGTTTCGGCAGCCAGTAAATCACCTGATTGGTGCAGAGGTGCACAGCATTGTTCATTAGCTGGTTATGTTCTAATAGGGTACCCTAGAATAAAAAACGTGAACCGAAGTTCGTC
Source organism: Polaribacter sp. (assembly GCA_047615545.1). Classification (GTDB taxonomy): domain Bacteria; phylum Pseudomonadota; class Gammaproteobacteria. Next base: position 11,799 of record JBLHID010000033.1, on the reverse strand, counting down.
TATTTATTGATGACGGGACGATTATTAGCCTACCCCAACCAGCGCCGTTTTATCCATAAAGGTAGGCTTAGCAATAACGTGAATAGAGTGGATGAACCGCCACCGCCCGCAGCGGGCCCAGCAGTCGCAGTGTCGTTGATAGGTGTTGACCTCACCGGCGGTCATAAATGGGTTGTTGGAGTCAATCGTGTCACCCGATAATACATAGCCCATCTGACGGTAACTACATCATCAGAGACGTCGCCTAAGCCGGTTGGTAGTGGCTCGAGGACTCGGTGTTGGCAATTGCGATCTACCGGAAGAAATTTGCAGGAATTTCGACCTATCCTTAAACTTGGCAGCGAGCAGATTGAAGTCGTCATAATAATACAACACGAGTGACACTCTGTTTATTAGTGAATTTAAATGGTCGATCAAGGTTATCATGCCTCTTAAGTTAAACTAATTTGAAGCACCGTATGAATACTAACTCGAATGCACAGGCAGGCAGCCCCATTCTTTTCCAGCATTACCGGGATCTGCCAGCGGCGATGTTCGCCGAATCGAAACCAGCGCCTTCATCCACACCATCACTACTTGAACTCAACCATGCATATCTCGATCAACTCGGTATCGACTCGAGCTGGTTTTCTAGCAGGCCTGGGTTATCGGTTATGTCCGGTAATAGCATCAATGAAGCCAACCACCCAATCGCACTGGCTTACTCTGGTCATCAGTTTGGTCATTTTTCACCAGTGTTAGGCGATGGGCGAGCACACATGCTGGGGCAGGTGAGGACCGTTGATGGGCAGGACATCGACCTGCAATTGAAAGGTTCAGGCCGAACAAAGTTTTCACGAAATGGTGACGGTCGGGCTACGTTGGGCTCGGTGATACGGGAATACTTGTTGAGTGAAGCGATGGCTGGTTTGGGTATTTCGACCACTCGCTCGATTGCCATGCTGGCGACCGGAGATTCAGTCGCTCGGGAGCAGCTCGGTCCAGGCGCTATTTTAGTGCGTTCAGCAAAGAGCCATTTACGCGTGGGTAGTTTTCAATTTGCCCATGCTAACTTAGGCAAAGGTGGTGTTAAAGCGTTAGCTGACTTTACCATTGCTCGATATTTTCCAGAATTAGAGCAAGTGCCGTCAAAATATCTCGACTTACTGTCGGTAATAGGCAAAAGACAGGCGACTTTAATCGCAGACTGGATGCTAGTCGGGTTTATCCACGGTGTCATGAATACCGATAACGTGTCCATTATTGGTGAGACCATCGATTTTGGCCCCTGTGCTTTTATGGATGAATACAACCCTCAAAAAGTCTTTAGTTCAATCGATGCCCAGAGCCGTTACGCTTGGGATCAGCAACCGACGATTGGGCAATGGAATATGACTCGACTAGCCGAAACCTTGTTACCGCTATTTGACGATGATGAGGAAAAGTCGATTGAAATGGCTCAAGAGCGATTATCAGAATTCATTCCTCAGTTTCAACAATCTTTTCAAGTAGGATTGATGCATAAACTAGGCTTTTCAGAAGGCAATGATCGAACTAGGCAGCTAACAACAGAAATGTTAGCCGCGATGGAGCAAGACGGTGTCGACTTCACTGTTTTCTTTAATAGTCTGACTAGAGCGGCAGAAGGCGAATCAGTGCAAGTAGTAATCAATTTGTTTAACGACTCAGAATTATCTACGGCGTTAATCGAACAATGGCAGGGGCTTAGGGCAAAAGATAGCGATACCTTATTGAGCGTGACCTTATTAAAAATGCGACAGGCTAATCCGGCAGTCATCGCGCGTAATCATCAAGTTCAACTCGCTATCGACGCTGCGGTTGGAGACAATGACTTTTTACCTTTTAGACGACTATGTCGAGTACTAGCGAATCCTTATCGAATCGATCCAGCAGACCACGAATTGATGACATCACCCAAATCTGAGCAAAGAGTGACGCAAACATTTTGTGGCACTTAATGAACTTTGGTAAGGTCTGACCTATTCACCAACAACACTCGTATGAAAATTAGGAAATATAATGATTGAATCTAAAGTTGACCGAGCTATTTTAGCCGGTGGTTGTTTTTGGGGCATGCAAGACTTAATCCGAAAAATGCCTGGTGTTTTCTCGTCCCAAGTCGGTTACAGCGGTGGTGATGTGCCCAATGCTACTTATCGGAATCACGGTACGCACGCAGAAGCGATAGAAATTTCATTTGATCCTAATGTACTGAGCTATCGTCAGTTACTCGAGTTTTTCTTTCAAATCCACGATCCATCTACCTCAAATCAGCAAGGTAATGATCTTGGCAGTTCGTATCGATCCGCTATTTATTACACCAGCGATGCACAACGCCAAGTGGCAATAGATACGATAGCTGATGTCAATGCATCAGACTTGTGGCCTGCAAAGGTAGTCACAGAGGTGGAGGCTGCGAGTGACTTTTGGGCGGCGGAAAAAGAACATCAAGATTATTTAGAACACCTCCCCAATGGCTATACTTGCCACTTCATACGACCAAGCTGGCGATTGCCTGAGCGAAAGCTGTCATAAAATGTGGAGTGGGGCTCGATGCCTTGCGTAGATTCGGAACACTAACTTTGATGAAAAACCTTCTGGCAGGATTGGTTCTTGCTTTTACAGTGATATTACCTGCGACTAGTAATGCATCAGATCTGATAATCACAGGCTCTCAAGTTTATACCGCCAACGATTCTCAGCCTGAAGCCCAGGCAGTCGTGGTGACTGATGGCAAAATCGTTTTTGTCGGCGATAGCAAACAGGCCATGACCTGGGCGCTGTCGGATACGGAAGTGATTAGCGCCAAAGGCAAAATGTTGTTGCCCGGGTTTATCGATACCCACAACCATGTATTCGAAGGTGCATCCGAAGCGGGTGGCGGCTGCCTACTTTCACCAACAAAATCCTTAAGTCAGCAACACAGCGAATTGACGGTCTGTCAAAAACAGATAAAAAAACCAGGCGACTGGGTGATTGGCTACGGTCATCAACTCCACGCGCTCTGGGGAAATAGTGTCGACCTGAATCCGCGCAAATATCTCGATCAATGGTTCCCCCAAAATCCTGTTGTCATCATGGAAGAGTCGTCACACTCTGTGCTGGTTAATTCACTCGCATTAGATATTGTAGGCATTGATGCCAATGCACTGCACCCACAAGGCGGGCGCATCATGACTACCCGTGACGGCCAGCCGAACGGTGTGCTGTTTGACAATGCTGGCGATATCGTCATGGAGCAGGCCTGGAATAGTTTGAGTCACAATTTTCAGGTGAGTTACGAAGGACTACTTGCCGGTATGGATATAGCGGTGAGTAATGGCATTACTACTATAGGCGATGGTCGATTATATTGGCGCCGAGGTTGGTACGAAGTCTGGCAGGCAGCGCTAAAAAATAATGCCATTATTACTCGTGTTTCGCTCCGGCCCTGGGTTTATCCCGATCTCGATTTCGATCTGCAGCTCGACTATTTGCGCGACATTGTCGCCACGGATATGGACGCGTTATTAGTTGTTGATCAGGTAAAAATCTATATCGATGGTGTCCTTCAATTTGGTACGGCGAAAGTACTAAAGCCCTATCAATCTAGCTGGCAAACTGATTTGCCCTATGGATTGAATTATATCGATCCGAATACACTGCCTTTGCTATTAGAGAGGCTGAATCAGGCTGGTTACGGTGCGCACATTCATGCTATCGGCGATGCTGGTGTGCGTGAAACATTGGATGCTATCGAAGCGGTTCGAATAAAAGGATCTGATAAAATTTACAGCATGTCTCACTTGGAGTTAGTCGACCCGGATGATTACGGACGGTTTGTTAATTTAAATGTGCATGCCGATTTTCAAGCGGGTGCTGAATTCTTTGACGAAACTGATTGGGCCCGGTTTTATATTGGCAACAAGCGTTCATTACAAATGTTGCCGATGCGTCAAATCTACGAAACTGGCGCCAATGTCACCTTTAGCAGCGACTGGACGGTTAACCCGATCAACCCACTGGTCGCCATTGCGAATTCGGTCCGGTTGCGAGAGAGTAAAGGGTTGCCGGACATCCATGCTGCAATACAAGCCGCTACTATTAATGGCGCACGCGCGCTTGGACTTGAATCGATAACAGGCTCGATTCAAGTTGGAAAATCGGCTGACTTCGTCTTACTGGATAAAAGTATTGTAAACGCCAATGTTGATCAGATTGAATCGGCCAAAGTGATAATGACCATTCTTCAGGGCGAAGTGGTTTTTGGACGTTAGGATGCATCGTTAACTGGGTTTCATGGTTGTTGGAGTGAAGGTTTGTTAGAGCAGAGTTTTGTTGGGGTAAAATAAATGAGTGGTAATGAATATACAGTCAGGCGAGTTCATATTGATGAAAGAGCAGAGTGGGAGACGCTATGGCTTGCCTACCTTGTTTTCTACAAAACTGAACTAGCAGGATCACTCACTGATTTACTCTGGCAAAAAATTCACGACTGCCAGCACGAAACTCGATGTTATGTAGTTGAAGACCAAAGCAAATCCAGTCTGGTCGGACTGGCTCATTACTTCCCGCATACTGACACCTGGGCGGCCTTACCTGTCGTTTATTTAAACGACTTATTTGTCGATCCTGATAGCAGAGGGGCTGGGTTAGGACGCTCGTTAATTAATAAAATAATAGAAGATGCCAAAGAAAACAGATGGGGCGAAATATATTGGCATACGGCAGAACAAAATAATGATGCTCGAATACTATATGACAAATTGACAGGTGGAGCTGATGGCTTTGTTAGTTATCGAATGGATATAGAGCAGGAAGGCTCTTGATTGTATTTGTAGCGTCAATTGCTGATGATGGCTAACCGGTAGGTATCGAATCGCATTTGGCTAGGTGTTAAGGGAGTTTGATAATTATGAATAAATTGGTGCCGGAACTTTTAGTCTCTAATCTGGAAAACAGTCTCCATTTTTATCAAGTTCTAAAGGGCTTTAAAGTTGAATTTGAAAGGCCGGAAGACAGGTTTGCCTATCTGTCATTTTATGGCAGTGAACTGATGATTGAAGAGTACGTGGCTCTAGAAGACAGCTCGTCGCGCTGGGTTGTGGAGCCACTTGATTATCCGAGGGGACGAGGACTTAATATCTCAATTGATTGTCCGAACCTAGCGTATTTGGTTAAACGTCTGGAGGATGCCGATATAACCCTTCGTAAAGGTGTGGAAGAGTGCTGGTATAGAGGTAATGATATTTTAAATGGGCAGAGAAATTTTCTGGTTCAGGACCCCGATGGTTACCTACTTCGCTTTGCTGAGAAGCTGGGTACAAAGCCAGTACAAACTTAACTTGGAAGTTTGTTGGGGTGAATTTCGACGCTAGCCTACGAATTTCATACAGGGCCAGTCCAATCGGACATCTTACCGGATAAGTCATGCGTCCCTCTATTGGGCCTTTTAACCTTTGGTGTGCCCAGATAGATAAAGCCGATTATTTTCTCAGAGTTACTCAGTCCAAGAGGTTTGTAAACATTGTTATCAAACGCATTGGCGCCTGTAAGCCAGATTGATCCAAACCCGAGCGCGTTGCTGGCTAGCAACATGTTATTGGCAACAGCACCGGCACAGAGCAATTGCTCAATCTCAGGGACTTTTGGATCATCTTGTGGGCTGGCGACAAGCACGACAATGAGCGGTGAGCGCAGTGGTTTTTGCCGTTGTTTGTTCAGCTTCTCGTCACTAATATCCGGCTCGCGTATTTTCACCGCATTGCCGAAAACCTCGGATAACGCCTGACGGGCGTCACCTCTGATAGTGATGAACCGATAGGCTCGAAGATGCTTATGATCGGGCGCGTTCATAGCAGCCTTTAATATTTGTGCCAGCTGCTCATCGTTAGGCGCAGGCTCAATCAACATATTAGCGGGTGTTGAGACTCGGTCTAGAAACTGAAGTGGATTTATCATAGGTTGGTTGGCCGTATTTGATGTCGGTATTATATAGGCAATCCCGCCTGTAGATTTGAAATAAAATGTTACACTGCGATTATTAATTTAGCCGTTCTGACTCATTTTTATGATTCCCTGTACTTATGATTAAATACCAGATTACTAGCAACAATCCCACAACCCATTATTTTGACGTAAACATACAGATCGATCAGCCCGATCCAAAGGGGCAGCAGTTGCGCTTGCCCAACTGGATACCAGGCAGTTATATGATTCGGGATTTTTCGCGAAATATCATCGACCTGGAGGCTCGATCCAATAGTAGTGAATTGCGAATAACGCAACAGGATAAATCAAATTGGACGGTTGAAGGTGCTACGCGAGCCCTCACCATAAAATATAAGGTTTATGCCAAAGACCTATCTGTTCGAGGGGCTCACCTCGATCACAGTCATGGTTATTACAATGGTTCGAGCGTTTTCCTCGAAGTGGTTGGGCAGTCTGACCAGCCTTGTGAAGTATTGATTGAGAAACCACCAACAGCGCAATATAGAAACTGGCAGTTGGCAACCTCATTAAAGTTTAAGGGCGACACACGATTCGAGTTTGGTTTGTTTGAAGCGCAGGACTACGATGACCTGATCGACCATCCAGTCGAAATGGGTGAGTTTGGTTGCGTCAGTTTCGAGGCCTGTGGCGTGCCACACGACGTTATTTTAACAGGACGCTACCAATGCGATGAGGAACGACTCAAGCGAGATCTGACTAAAATTTGTGAACATCATATTCGATTCTTCGGTGAACCAGCGCCAATGGATTATTACCAGTTCCAAGTGATCGTCATTGGCGATGGTTACGGCGGATTGGAGCATCGGGCCAGCACCAGCCTGATGTGCAGTCGTGACAATTTACCCTTGCCTGGGCAAGTTGAAATGAGTGACAAATATCGTGATTTTCTAGGCTTGTGTAGCCACGAATATTTCCATACGTGGAATGTAAAACGCATCAAACCGGCCGTATATCAACCTTACGATTTACAGCAAGAAGTCTATACCGACTTGCTCTGGGCCTTCGAAGGTATCACTTCGTACTATGACGATCTGGCCTTACTACGGTGTGGATTGATCGATGAAACGGCCTACTTGGAATTACTCTCGCAAACCATCACGCGAGTGGAGAGAGGCCTCGGCCGTACACGACAATCAGCAGCCGAGTCGAGCTTTAATACTTGGACAAAATTCTACAAGCAGGATGAAAACGCCCAAAACGCCATTGTCAGTTACTACGCAAAAGGCTGTCTAATTGCGCTGTGTATCGACTTACAAATGCGAGCCAAAAGCGAGTCGAGCATCAGTCTCGACAATGTGATGTTGAAATTATGGCAGGCAACGCGCGATACGGGCAAAGGAGTGGAAGTCGACACCATTCAGGCGTTGATTGGCTCTCTCGTTGGTAATGAGATTGAACAGGGCTTGGATGATATGATCTATGGTCGCACTGACCTACCATTAGCTCAATTGTTATCGAGCTTTGGCGTGTCTTTCAATCGACAGTGCGCCAGTGGGCAAGCCGATAAGGGCGGAAAACTACAGGCGTCTGCCCCCCCTCAAGTTGATTTGGGTTGTTTTCTTCAAGAGCGAGACGGTGGCCTGCAGTTAATGCGGGTAGCAGAGAATGGTTCTGCTCAGTTGTCAGGTTTGGCTGCTGGTGATGTCATTATTGCGATCAATGGTTTGAAACTGAACCTAGCTCAGGCAGAGCAGCAACTGAAGCTCGCAAATGTTGATGATGTGTGGAATATCCACGCCTTTCGTCGTGACGAGTTAAACGAGTTTCAGGTGACATTACAAGCGTCGGCAGAGACAACCATCACGCTCCAAATTGATAAGCCAGAGCAAGCACAGAAATGGCTGGCTGCTCAGCTGACTGATCAGTAAAGATGGATCAAACGTCTGTCAGCCATTGGGTACGTCAACTGTGTGGATCTGCAGTACTGGACTTGAGTCTAGTGGGTGAGCATCGGGCTGATTTTCTGGCAACAATTGATGATCTTGGTTTGGAATATAAAATAGATGACCAAATGCTTAAGCTGAGAAAGCAGATCGAAATGATTGACGTTGAATCGTTACAGCTCAACCTGACCAAGCGGGGCCAGAACACCGAATGTCTGTATCGCTTAGAAACAACATCAACCAATCTCGACGTGCTGACTATTCGAGATAAGCAAGTCGATCAAAAAGCAATCACCACCATCGCCACCTGCGAAAAACAAACCCATGGCAAAGGCAGAAGAGGAAACCTTTGGGTTTCGCCATTTGGCCGAAACATCTACTGCACGGTTGGTGTGTTAAAAACCATAAATCCAGCTAATTTAGGATTGCTGAGCATTGTCACGGGACTGGCAATATGCAAAGCGCTTACCAATTTGGGTTACCAAGAAATTAAGCTGAAATGGCCAAACGACTTATATTGTCAGGGTAAAAAATTGGGTGGAATACTGATTGAATCACGCCCCGTAAAGAACGACCAATACTTTCTGGCGATTGGTTTTGGGGTTAACGTAGATATGAGCAATGAGGCACTCGCAGCAATCAAACAGTCCGTCACCTGCCTGAATTTGGTCGGTAGTCAAATGGCAACACGAAATCAAATATTACTAGAAACTGTGAGCCAGATATTAAAAGATATTGAGGCATTTAGTGATGAAGCCATCCCTCACTTGGTTGAAGCATTTGATGAAATTGATGCGTTCAAGGGTATGCCCGTTAATGTTCTGTTATCGGGTGAAACCATCGCAGCGATTAACGCCGGCATTGCACACACTGGGCAATTACAGGTGGAAACAGCGCAGGGCATGATGCTGTTCTCAGCCGCTGATATTTCACTTAGGCGCGCCTGATGTTGCTGCTCGACTTTGGCAATAGTGCGATCAAAGGACAATGGTGGCTCAATGACGAATTGCAGTCTTCATTTTCTTGTCGCTTGGATGGCAACTGGCAAGCCAACTTGAAATCAGTATTACCAAATGTTGTGGCAGCAGTCGAAGCAACGCAATGTTACTTCGCCTCTGTAGCTGATCCCGATTCTGAGGCACAGCTGCTCAATTGCCTGAAGGCGGTCACGGGATTAGAAGATTACGTTCGACTAACCACACTAACAACGGCTGGCGGAGTGCATAATGGGTACACCGATCCAGACATGCTGGGTGTCGACCGATGGCTGGCTTTGTTAGGTGCCAACGATCTTTCAGTATCAGTCGATAAGTTAATTATTGATGCCGGTAGCGCGATCACGGTGGATCTGCTGACTAAAGATGGCCATCATTTGGGTGGCGCCATTTTACCTGGGTTTAATACCTCAATAGCCCGTTTCAAGAAAATAATGAGTAAGGCTAATTTTGATCACCCCGATATAGTTCACACCGAGGAACCCGGCTATTCAACAGAAGCTTGTATTCATATAAACTGCAGTTCATCCGTCATGTCGATGGTCGATGAGTTGATCGATAGCTGGTTTAAAAGGCTAGCCCCCGACGCAGTCATGATAGTCACTGGTGGAGATGCAAAGCAAATAAACAGCAATCAACAGCACCCACGTCACGAAATTCCAAACCTAGTATTTAGAGGCATGCGCAAACAACTGGACAGCCAGCAATGAAAGTTTTTTTTAGCCTATTACTCATTGCTAACATAGCCTTTGGCCTGATGCAATGGTTGCTACCTTATGAACAACTGCGGTTGCCATTAGACGTCAAGAAAATCCCTGTCGCAGAAAAGCTACGATTACTCAACGAGCCAGGCAAATTTACGCCCCTGGCAAAAAATGGATTAGACAATGGAGTCGAAGCCAATATCAGCGAGCTACAATCTGCTTTGGTAGTCGAAGATACCAGCGATAAGCGGCTGTGTTTTACAACCGGCCCCTTTAAAGATAAATCGAAGGCACTCGAAGTGAGCGGTCGTTACTCATCCAATAGCATCAATTCCGAGTTAAAATCCGTTCTTGAAAAAGAATACCTGGGCGTAATGGTCTATATTGCCGGAAATAAAAACCGAGAAGAAGCGGTAAAAACTGCCGAAAAGCTCGCGACACAAGGCATCAACGAATACAGTATAGTGAATGAACCTGGAAAATTGAACGCCCTGTCGCTCGGTGTTTTTGGTTTAAAGGAAAACGCCGAACGTCGATCTAAACAACTAAAAAAGTTGAAACATAAAGTGAAGACCGAAGCCCGATATCGAGAGCGCACTATTTATTGGCTTTACCATCAGCAATCAAATGAAAGTGACCCTCGGCCCTTATTGAGCGAACAGGACAGAAGCAACGGTATCAGCCAGATACCGCGACAATGTACTTGATAGTGTCTCTGATTCACCTGTATTAGCATTCTGCCAATATCATCGAATTTGAAGGCATAAATTACTTGCCAACCCTGGTTAAAGTCACTAGAATTCCGGCCTCCTAACTAGGGCTGGTTCGGACGTCTAAATCCACCATCCCTGTCTCTCCTTAAAAGAGACATGTAAAATGAAAATATCGCCGGCGTAGCTCAGTTGGTAGAGCAACTGACTTGTAATCAGTAGGTCCCGAGTTCGATTCTTGGTGCCGGCACCATTTTTTCTTTTAATCTATATTAATCATATAGATAGCATAAATCAAAATGTGACCCATCCACAGCTGTCTTGTAGGTAATCACTAAGGTTTACGCCGCAAAATCACCCTCTGTGGTTTATCGAGACCCCTTCTAACTTCCTTTGTTTGTTGTATCTGCTCATCCATACCTTCAGTGCGAATTTAAACGTTTTCTCCAGCCAAAAGTAGGATCAAGGCAAACAGGACTTTGGTATGATGGTTAGCAGTTATCAGGCGATTGACGCCGATAGGGTTGATGCTATTTGTTTTTCAACGAAAATTGGTACAATCAAGGTTGTTCGACAAAGTAATCAACCTTTTAATCGTTCGTAGGGCAGGGTCTCATCCATGAAAAATGTCAGCTTTATTAATATGGCCGATGGTACAGCCGAAGAATACAAGTTTCTGGGAGAGCAGGAGGCGCTTTTTATTGAAGGCTTACCCGGCAGAATTATGCAGTCCCTTAAGGGATTGGAACAATCCTTTTCAGGCTATCAAATATCTCGCCTCGAACATTCGTTGCAATCGGCAACTCGTGCCCACAACGACCAGCGCTCTGCAGAATATGTTGTAGCAGCTCTGTTACATGACATTGGTGACGAGTTAGCGCCTCATAGCCATAGTGAAATGGCAGCTTCGATTTTACGGCCTTATGTCAGTGAGCAAATTTACTGGATAGTGAAATATCATGGCATGTTTCAAATGTACTACTACGCACATCATATTGGTGGTGATCAAAATGCTCGTGACCAATATAAAGATCATATCTGGTATGACGATGCGGTAGATTTTTGCGAGCTGTATGACCAAAACTGTTTTGATCCAAATTATAAAACGCTGCCGCTGGAGTTCTTTCGTCCAATGGTTGAAACGGTTTTTGGGAAAGAAGTTCACTTCTAACGAAGCAGTCAGCGACTAAATGAACTAGTGGCCGTCAGGTTAGATGAAGGTCCTAGTTTTAATCGACTGCCGTCGCTGAATTTGAAAAAGCGAAGGCGTGACAAATAGTGTGCGTTGGTATTGCACTGTATCAATGCGGCCATAATTTCCCCCGCAACTGGTCCAATGCGAAAGGCGTGACCACTTCCAGTTGCGATAAATAGTCCTTTTACCGCGTCACTACTATCCATCACGGCTATGGCATCTGCCGTTGCGTCGATGATGCCCACCCCGATAATGACAACATCGGCAGCAGCAGGTAAGGCACTGTCGGATTGGATCGGTGGTTGTGAGGAAATGTTGTGT
>JBLHID010000032.1:0-22079 GCA_047615545.1 Polaribacter sp. | reverse complement strand
TTAATCACATTTTATCGCCAAAGCGTGAGCCGATAACCATTGCTGGCGTGACCGTTCAACCCGGTTCACGCCAGACAATCGATATCCCATTACCGAGTTTTTATACTCATAGCAGTGCCTGTATGCCGGTGCATATTGTGCATGGCCGAAAGCCTGGGCCTTGCTTATTGGTTTGCGCGGCGATTCATGGTGATGAAATCAATGGTGTCGAAATTGTTCGGCGCATTCTCTCACATAAGTTATTGAATAGAATCGATGGTACATTAATCGCCATCCCAGTCGTTAATGTATTTGGTTTTGTGTCTAAATCTCGCTATCTGCCCGACCGCAGAGATTTAAACCGCTCGTTCCCTGGCTCAGAAACCGGCTCCATGGCTTCGCGTCTGGCGAACGTGCTAATGACGGAAATTGTTCCGCATTGTACTCAAGTGATCGATTTACACACCGGTGCCGTCAACCGAGAAAACCTACCGCAAATTCGCGCTAAAATTAGAGGCGAATCGGATACCGAAGAAATGGCCAGAGCATTTGGTGTACCGGTGATTTTGAATTCTGAATTGATCGACGGTTCATTTCGGATGGCCGCTCGTGACCATAAGATTCCAGTATTGCTTTACGAAGCTGGGGAAGCCTTACGATTTAATGAAGTGGCGATTCGTGCTGGTGTAAAAGGCGTACTCGGCGTTATGTCTCATCTAGGCATGCGCAAAAAAAGTACCCGCCATCTTGATACAGACACACTAATAGCGACTTCCAGCCAATGGATCCGTGCCAGCCAAAGTGGCATTTTGCGGTCTATAGTCGCCATTGGCTCAAAGGTTGAGTCAGGCGAGATCCTGGCTTATATCAATGACCCAATGGGTGAAAATAGCGAAGCCATTGTCAGCCCGATATCGGGCATCGTTATTGGCAGAACCAACCTGCCATTGGTATTCGAAGGCGAAGCTGTGTTTCATATCGCTAATTACAAAAAGGCAGACGCTGTATCTGACAGTATTGAAGCCTACCAAGACGAGCTAGATCCACTCAGTGACAGTATCGAAAGTGACGAACCCCCTTTGATGTAGTGACAATTCCACTAGGACCATTAGAAACATGAAAATAAAAATTCTTTCCACTGGCGGCACCTTAGACAAAATATACTATGATGCGAAAAACGACTTTCATATAGGCGAGCCTATGTCGGGTGCGATTCTCGAAGAAGCCAATGTAACTTTCGACTATGAAGTCGAATCGATTTTAAAGAAGGATAGCCTCGATATTAACGACGAAGATCGGGCGCTGATTCGACAAAAAGTAGTTGCGGATTCTCACGACAAAATCATTATCACCCATGGCACGGACACCATGGTTCTAACAGCGATGCAGCTGCTGGACATTGAAGGCAAAACCATCGTCATAACCGGTGCGATGCAACCTGCCCGTATGCGCATTAGTGACTCTGGCTATAACATCGGTGTCGCGACAACTGCGGTACAACTGTTACCTGCCGGCGTTTATGTGGCGATGAATGGTTTAATTCTCGACCCTCGAACAACTGTCAAAAATGTTGCGCAGAGTCGATTTGAGCCGGTATAGAAGCTCAAATCCTATTTATCGAACATGTCCTGACCACGTAAAAACGGGTGGATTCGAACCGCTTCACTCAGGCTTTTTCTGGCTAAATCCTGATTACCTTGCTTCCATAGCATAACGGCTAAACCAGATAACGCACCAAAGTGGCGTGGCTCTAGCTTTAATGTTTGAGCCACATCAAGCACCGATGCCTCGAAGTTACCCATCAAATAATAGATCGTCGCTCGCTGATTCCAGCCTTCACTATAATTTGGGTATTTAGCGATCAAATCATTCAGCAAGATAATGGCCTCTTCATAGTTGCCAGTCTCGCGCGTCGCCATGACAGTTTGTATCATCTGACCCAGAACAAGATTGTCGGGGTTAAACCATAACTGCCAAATGGCGTGCTCTATTCGTAGGGCATTCTGTTCATTGTTGACGGCCTTCAAATTAGTAAACATGAAGTCGAGTTTTTTAGCGCGCATGATATCGCCTTGATCCTTTTGTTGAATCTGCTTCCCTTCATTGGGTAATTGACTGCTGACACCTGCTTGAACGCTTTGATTGAAGGGCATCTCTAACAAAAACAAGCAGGCCGTCACGCCTAAGTAATAGCGCCTAATATTTCTATTATTTTTATTGCTCATGAGACCTTTTCCTATCGTTTGTCTTATCTACCTGACCATTGGTGGTCGGAACTTATCTGACCATTGATTGTCGGAACTAGTTCACGTCAGAATACAAACCTGCCTTACAAGCGTATCATTCCGGTTTGGTCGAATGACTAAGACATTTAATAGACAATATTTAAGCTCGTATTCTTCGCCCACTGCCCAGTCAGGTCTGCCTTGCTGGTTGCAGGATGAAGGCCCCAGTAAGGATTTAACTGGATATGATGATAGAACCGAAACCCCTTGGCGAGGATGTTTCGACAAGCCGCTATTTTTCTAATGCCAATAAAGGCCTGAACAGTTCCAGTTTCATAGCGGTTGACCTCTGGCGACGTAATATTATTATCTTTACAGTAAAGCCTGATTAACTAACCATAATATTTCTCGAGATATTATCAATAGAATTCAATATATCCTGCTCACTAAGACACCATAAACTATGCGTTTTCGTTCAATTTTAAAATTCGTTTTTCCTATTCTGATTATTGCCATCTCACTGGGTCTGTTCCAAGTTTTAAAGGCGAGTAAACCAGAGCGCGAAAAGCCTGTACTTAAAGAAAAAGTCTGGCAGGTCGATGTCGTACTTGCGAACAAAAAAAATATTTCACCTGAGCTAACCCTTTACGGGCGTGTCGAATCCCCTGAACTACTGCACGCAGCGGCACCGGCGGGTGGCGTTATCAGCCAGGTATTGGTACAGAACGGATCGCGTGTGCAAAAAGGCGAGGTTTTACTGAAAATGGACAGGCGTGACTTTGAGTCTGTTTTGGTTCAGGCCAAATCTGATCTGACTGGCATCAAAAATCAGATCAGTGAACTTGCTATTAGACACCGCTCTAACCAGAGCGCATTAAAAACTGAGCGTGAACTGCTCGCGCTGGCCAATGCGAATGTAGATCGCATGCTCAAACTGAAAAAGCAAAATTTGGGAACAGATTCAGCATTAAACGATGCCCGCAGCGCATTGGGCCGACAACAGCTTTCGGTGATATCGCGCGAGTTCGAGGTCGACAGCTTCGATGTTAAAAAGAGCAATATGAAAACAGACCGTGATCGTCTGGTCGCCCGCCTTGACGACGCGCAATTAATGATTGAACGTAGTGAAGTCGTGGCACCCTTCGACGCAATTGTAACCGAAACCCCCGTGCCTATTGGAGCCAGAGTGTCTACTGGTCAAACACTGGTATCGCTCTATCCCGTCGATGGCCTCGAAATCCGTGCTCATGTTCCCGCTCGTTATGTTGACAGTATTCAGCAAGCCATCGCACTGGGCAGGCAACACTATGCTCTCGTTTCAACATCCCCCAGATCTGTTGGCAAGCAGGCTCTACGATTACAATTGATACGCCTCGCCGGTGAAGCTCAGGCGTCTGGCATTGATGCCTATTTCCGATCTGGCGGTGTCAGTCATGAATTCCGCCCGGGGAGTTTACTGGCGCTTAACTTTGGATTACCAAAACAGGCGGATGTTATGGCGGTTCCCTACCAAGCCATCTACGGAAATTCCAGAATCTATTTACTCAAAGAAGATCGTCTAGAAGCGGTGAACGTTGAGTCCGTTGGTCAATATCTGACGCCTAATGGTTCAGCCGCTCTGCTCATACGTAGTGCCAAAATAGGTGAAGGCGATCAAATTGTGATTACCCACCTGCCCAATGCGGTTGATGGCCTGAAGGTGAGTCTTTTCAAATGAGCTCTCAAATGGATTCGGAAATGAACTCAGTGACAAAGTCTCAATCAACGTCGAAAACAAAGCACCAAAACGACTTGCTCGGCATATTTGCTAATCACAAGGTAGCGCCAAACCTATTAATGATCATGATGGTGCTCGCTGGCATTGTCGCCCTTACCAAACTCAATGTTCAATTTTTCCCCAGCTTCGAACTCGATACCATTTCCGTCTCCACCTCCTGGACCGGTGCTAGTGCCGAGGATGTCGAAACCGGTATAACCAATCCGCTCGAACAACGACTTCGCAGTCTCGACGAGTTAAAACAAATGAGTTCGACCTCGGCATCCGGTGTGTCAGGCATTACGCTAGAATTTCATGAAGGAGCCGACCTGTCACTGGCACTGGATAATGTCAAAAAGCAAATCGACGGCTTTACTAGCTTGCCGGAGGATGCCGAATTGCCACGAGTGTCACAGGTTGTTTACTATGAGTCAGTCGCCAGACTTCTTATCAGTGGCCCAAAAAATCTGGATGAGCTACGCGCTGTTGCCCGCCGGTTTGAACTGGAACTGTTGTCGCGGGGCGTCGATAAGATAGACATCTTTGGACTACCGAAGCAAAGCCTGCAAATAGAGGTAGCGGCCGAACAAATCCAGAGCCTTGGCTTAGGCCTTGATGACCTAGCTCGACGAATTAAAAATTCCAGTCAGGACCTACCCGCTGGATTGATCGGTGAGAACGATGGCGCGCGCGAAATTCGCAGCCAAAATCAACGCCGCAGTGCGCTGCAGTTTTCTGATTTGAGCATTGTTAGTACACAGGACAAGCGGATTAACCTCGGTGATATTGCCACCATCGAAAACAAATCAATCGCAGGCTCGTCCACCATTACAGTCGGCGATAGTAAAGCAGTGGTAATGGTGTTACGCCGCAGCGAATCGGGTGACTCGTTGAAATCAGCCGAAGTATTGCAAAACTGGCTCGACGATACTCTGCCGACACTATCCCCTAGTGTCAAAGTCCAGGTATTCAACGAACGCTGGGAACTCATCAAAGGTCGAATATTACTCCTGGTGAAAAACGGTATAGGTGGCCTCGCGTTAGTCCTGCTCATTCTATATGCCTTCCTTTCTACTCGGGTCGCATTCTGGGTTGCTGTTGGTATACCCGTCTCGTTCATGGCGACACTGGCCGTGCTTTACCTGTCCGGTGGCAGCATTAACATGATCAGCCTGTTCGCACTCATCATGGCGCTAGGCATTATCGTTGACGATGCCATCGTAGTTGGTGAAGATGCACAATCTCATTACGATCAAGGTGAGGACCCTCTCAAGGCTTCGGAAGGTGGCGCTCGGCGCATGCTCGCGCCGGTGTTGGCATCGTCATTGACGACAATCGCTGCATTCCTTCCCTTAATGCTAGTTGGCGGACGCATGGGCAACATCATGATCGCCATACCGATTGTTATTATCTGCGTCATCATAGCCTCTCTCATCGAAAGCTTTTTAATATTACCCGGCCACCTTCGACATGCTTTTTCAAGCAAAAAAATACGTGGAGGCACTAAACAGTCGGAATCAAAGCTCCGCGTTAAACTCACCAATGGATTCGACCGATTCAGAGATAACCTATTCAGGCCATTAGTACACGCTGCCATCGAATTTCGTTGGACGACGATCGCTCTGGCTTTTGGTTCCTTAATCTTTGCTGCTGGATTATTTGTCAGCGGGAAAACCGGATGGCAGTTCTTCCCTTCACCCGAATCAACCACGGTTTTTGCAAATGTTCGGTTTGTTGCTGGCACATCCAGTGAGGTGGTCGATAAATTCCTACTACACACTGAAAGTGAATTGGAAAACACAATCAAATCCTACGACGAAACGGTTGTGGAAACACATTATACGTCACATGCTCGCACCTCCGGTCGAGGCCGCGCTATCACAGGGGAGCGCGTAGGGTCGGTTTACGTAGAGCTAGTCAGCTCTGAAAACAGGCAAACCGAAAATGCTGACTTTATCAAAAACTGGCGAGCAAGAGTCGCTTTGCCATCAGGTATTGAGAGCTTTACCATTTCATCGCGCCGTGTGGGGCCTGCTCGGCGTGACCTGAATATTCGACTCACCAGCTCCTCACCAAAACCACTCAAGTCAGCCTCACTAGATTTACAGGAAGCGCTGGCTAGCATTCCAGGGGTAAGCGCCATTGATGACGACCTGCCCTATGGTCGCGAGCAACTCATTTACTCACTCAGCCCCGCTGGCGAAGCGCTTGGTTTATCCATAACCGACCTTGGCCGCCAATTGAGGGCAGCTTACGATGGCATTATTTTGCAGCGTTTTCAGCAAGGTGCAGATGAAGTCGAAGTCCGCTTACAGCTACCAAGAACTGAACAGCGTAATCTTAATAGCTTGCTTCAATTACCGATTAAACTACCCAA
The DNA here is from genome assembly GCA_047615545.1 of Polaribacter sp. Taxonomy (GTDB): domain Bacteria; phylum Pseudomonadota; class Gammaproteobacteria. The sequence goes on along the minus strand of JBLHID010000032.1, from coordinate 15,742 downwards.
TGGAAATTTCGTACCACTCGAAAGTGTTGCCGAATGGGGTTCAAATCAGGGCTTTGAATCGCTACGCCATTTCAATGGCAAGCTGTCAGCAGCCGTTACTGCCGATATCAACGAGTCGGTCATTAGCATCGATGATATCTCGAGCGATTTACAGACATCAGTACTACCCAAACTGGCGAGTCAGTATGGCGTCAATTATAGTATTGAAGGTAGTTCAGCTAGCCAACGTGAAACATTTTCAGACATGAAACTCGGTGCGATAATGGCCTTAATGCTGATGTATATTGTTTTGGCCTGGGTATTCTCATCCTACGGCTGGCCTCTCCTCGTCATGATAACTATTCCTCTAGGTTTAACCGGAGCTGTGCTCGGACACTGGATAATGGATATGAATATGACCATCCTGTCACTGTTCGGATTTTTCGGGCTATCGGGTATCGTCGTCAACGATTCCATCATACTTGTCATGTTTTACCAACAAATCAGAAAAACAGGCATTCCCATCTACAAAGCATTAGAAGAAGCCGCCTGCCAAAGACTACGTGCCGTATTGCTAACGTCTCTCACCACGATTGCCGGTTTGACACCCTTATTATTTGAGACTTCACGTCAGGCACAGTTTCTAATTCCTATGGCAGTGTCTATAGCATTTGGTCTTGCCTTCGCCACAGTGTTGATCTTGCTAGTCATACCCGCCATGCTGTCGATATACGAAGATGTGCGACTCTGGTTATCCTCGGATTTGCCGAACAAAACCATAGCACCCTAATAAGGGCATCTCTAAAAATGCACTTTTCCCGCGATTACCGCGTCAGCTCCGTGCTCGAATTCTCATGTACTTCATGTACACTGCAATTCTCCGCGCGGTGCTTTCTTGCAGTCACGAAAAAACCCTATTTTTAGAGGCACCCATAAACCTTAACTCATAGACAAACATGACAAAGCCAAACGAACTCGAAAAAGAACAGCTCAAGTCGGTCGCCCTGCCGATCTGGAAAAATATCATCGAATCCTCTCGCAAACAGGATTACGCCCAATTTTCACGCGGATTTTCCAGTGATTTGAGAGGCAAGCTATCAGAAGAGCATTTTCGCCAAAGCTGTATCGACTTCCCACTAATCACCCACATTGCTGATGACTACGAATTCATCGACTCAATCCAACGTGAAAATGGTATTAGTATTTTATGGCGAGTGACTAGTACTAAATATGCAGGCGATTTTTTGGGGATTTTGACCTTGCATCACGGCGAGTCTGGGATTGAGATTACTGGAGTTTCTGTTAATTGAAGCTGGTTTATTCAATGCCAGGGCTTGTGCAGGAAATTGCTAGGTGGGTTAAAATATAGTGCCTGCTACCTAAGTGTAGTTTAAATACCCCATAATCAATCAAATCATATCTCGCTGGCAGCCACTTACCATTATATTTATACTGTAGGTCTCGAGTAAAATCAGGTTCGTCGAGGTGAATACTGCGCTCTCTACGGATATTTTATTGTCCTTTACACCCGTTATTTATGTGTTCCAAAAGAGGCTATCTAATTTCGCCAACTATTTACGGTTTTATAAACTTAACGATGATCCGGTTACTGGCTTTATCCGTACTAGTCATTTAAGTGTGTATCATTCCTTTTGATCGTACGTCACTATAGTATCTGAATCCCTAAACCTGCACCCAACTGGCACTCCCTACTAATGATAAATAAAACTGGCGTACTATTAATTAATTTGGGCACCCCGGACAGTCCATCAACTTCTGATGTTAGGTCATATCTGTTTCAGTTCCTTAATGATCCGCGAGTCATAGATTTACCCTGGCTATTGCGTAAAATTCTGGTAAACCTCATTATTGTTCCGTTCCGAGCACCTAAATCAGCCAAACTTTATCAACAGCTTTGGACAGAAAATGGGTCTCCACTGCTACATAACAGCACCAAAGTCAGCGAAATGTTAGATGATACTCTTGGCGAAGATTACACTGTACACCTAGCGATGCGTTACAAAAACCCAAGCATCCCTGACGTGTTAGCTCAAATGAAAAGGCTCAATTATTCTCGCATTGTGGTGCTGCCGATGTTCCCGCAGTATGCCTCGGCGTCAACCGGTTCCGCGTTGGAAATGGTTATGAAGGAGATTAGTAAGTGGTGGGCTATCCCCGAACTTAAAATTATCAGCCAGTATTATGACCACCCTGATTTAATTGATGCCATCGTCGACCGAGCAAGACAATATAATTTGGCCGATTATGATCATGTGCTTTTTTCATACCACGGCCTGCCCACTCGTCATGTCGACAAGGTTTATGAAGAAGGTCTGTGCTTAGACCGGGACTGTGATCACGAGATCACAGCAGAGAATCAGTATTGTTATAAAGCCAGCTGCTTTGCAACAACTCGACTACTGGCAGAAAAGTTGGGGCTAAAGGAATCTGATTACACCGTGTGTTTCCAGTCGCGCCTCGACAAGAATTGGCTAGAACCCTTTTCAGACAAAGTCGTGGAGGCTTGGGCGAAGCAAGGCGCTAAAAACCTGTTGGTATTTTCTCCTGCGTTTACTTCTGATTGCTTAGAAACAGTGATAGAAATAGGCGATGAATACCAACAGATTTTTATGCATCATGGCGGTGAGAATATCCAATTGGTAGAAAGCCTAAACGATCACCCTCTGTGGGTCAGCTGCCTCAAAAAACTGGTTCAGAACAGCTAATAGGACAACCAGCGATTATGATTCTGTCTACCTCGTAATTGATGGTGATGGGATATTTACGTTTGCTCTAGGTAGAACAAATGGCCGAATAAAACCGCAACTGGCAACTGAAATGACGGGGCTGTCGATTCACTAGTTATACTATAAGATGTAATTTTTCACCCATCTTTTGATGCAATGATGCTTTAAGAGTTATGGGAATGACTGAACTAACCATTTTTTACGATGGTAGCTGTCCAATTTGTGTTGCTGAGAAGCGTCATCTGTGTCACCTAGACAGTGAGCAAAAAATCGCGCTACAAGACATTCACGCAGAGAGGTTTTCTCAGCGCTTTTCACATAATGACCCTGTTCGCACCGACCAGATTCTTCATGGGAAGATGGCGAAATGATCTACGCGTTGGATGTGACCTATACCGCATAGACTCTAGTGGGCAAGCATCATTGGGTAGCGACACTCTGCTGGCCGCTGGTGAAGCAGGCGTAACATTGTGTTTGCTTGTTTTTTGCCAAACACAGCTCGCGGAGCTCAAAGTTGTTAACTAGCAAAGTTCGCTGCGAGGTATGCGTAATCAAGCGGAAGGATCGATCAGTTGTGTTACCGCAGATCTCACGCTTAGCGTCAACATTATGTCTATATTCACCCTACGCCCATGCTAGATTAGCGTTGTATTGTTTGAAAAACTAATTAAATACTTTACTGCATATTGTCACACGCGATTGGATTTATGCCTTAACCCTCACTTCCAATCTACGCTACCAAACCTAAAAATGTTAAGTTCGTAACGTGCCATGAAACACGGGGCAAGCTAGGTTAGTGACCTTGTCGGCTAACCCGGAAATATACATCTTGAAAAATACTGCAATAGAGGGTTACGGTATAACTAACCCGTCACACCTTAAAGTTAACAGCCTTTATATCAAGCCCTGAAACTTGAGATCAAACCTTGGCCCTATTTTTTGTGATTACTCACTACGCGATGTAATTTCAATTAAATGATAACCAAATTGTGTCTTAACCGGCCCATGAACCTCGCCAACGGCATCATTAAAAACCACGGTATCGAATTCTTTAACCATTTGACCTGGGGTAAATGACCCCAGATCACCGCCCTGCTTTCCTGAAGGGCAACTTGAATGCTCGGCCGCGATAGCTGCGAAATCTGCGCCATCCGTAATTTGAGCTTTTAACTCATTGCACTGGTCCTCGGTTGAAACCAGTATATGACGTGCGTTTGCTTGTGCCATTTTTATGTTTCCTAATAATTTAGAGTGTTGTGTAAAAATAGGGATATCTCTAATAATGCACTTTTTAGAGATGCCGCGAGTGAAGCATGATTCGGGTTAGCACTACCAATAAATATTGAGGTGACTAGATAAACAGACTTAGTTAATCCCCAAAATTGATATTAGACTGAGTTTTAACTATCCGTGCCACCCACTGTGATTTCGTCTATCTTCAAGCTTGGCTGACCAACGCCAACTGGCACTGACTGCCCTTCTTTGCCGCATACACCGACACCTCTATCGAGCCCAAGGTCATTGCCAACCATGGATATTCTCCCCATGACTTCTGGGCCTGATCCGATGAGTGTAGCGCCTTTAACCGGCGCTCCGATTTTTCCATTTTCAATCAGGTAGGCTTCGGATAGCGAAAATACAAATCGACCAGAGGTGATGTCGACTTGACCACCGCCAAAGTTGACTGCATATAATCCTTTGTCGACTGAGCTAATGATGTCCTGCGGGTCGCTTTCGCCAGCTAACATATAGGTATTGGTCATACGCGGCATTGGCAGGTGAGAAAAGGATTCGCGTCGGCCATTGGAGGTGGCGTTAACGCCCATCAGACGCGCGTTCATTTTGTCTTGCATATACCCTTTGAGTACACCGTTTTCGATAAGAGTTGTGCATTGTGCTGGCACACCTTCGTCGTCAATACTCAGTGACCCACGGCGGTTTTCCAGCGTACCGTCATCGACTATGGTACACAGTGATGAGGCAACCTTTTCTCCGATTCGGTTACTGAAAGCAGAGGTTCCTTTTCGGTTGAAGTCACCTTCAAGCCCGTGCCCGACCGCTTCGTGAAGTAATACACCCGGCCAACCCGGTCCTAATACTACGGGCATGCTGCCGGCCGGTGTTGCGACTGATTCTAGATTGACCGATGCCTGACGTACGGCATCTCTTGCAAATTCGTAGGCGACTTCAAGGTCGAAAAATTTATCATAGCTGTGTCTGCCGCCGCCACCGGACGAACCCTGTTCGCGCCGACCGTTGTCTTGTAACAACACAGTGACATTGAGTCGAACTAGTGGCCGTATATCTGCGGCTAAAGTATTATCCGTTGCGGCAATAAGAATGTGCTCTATACCACCAGATAGGGAGATAATCACTTGCTCGATCCGACTATCGAGTGAACGTGTGTAAATGTCGAGATTTTTCAGCAACTCGACTTTGTCGTCCGCATGATGTCCATCAATTGGATTAGCGCTTAGGTAGAGTTCATTAAAGGTCTTTGAGTTTAATTTTACCTGTGTCTTTCGGTCTTGCCCATGGCTGGCAATGGCACGAGCATTTTTTACGGCTTGTTCTATAGCGTTTGCTTGTAAATCGTCGCAATAAGCGAAACCTGTTTTTTCGCCTGACATCGCTCGAATACCGACACCCTTTTCTATACTAAATGAACCTTCGCGAATAATCCCATCGTCCATTACCCACGATTCTTGTTGGCTGGTTTGAAAATATAAGTCACCGGTATCGATGTACTGACTTTGCAAACCGTCAAGGAAACCATTGAGCTGATTAATGGTTAAACCGGTTGGTTCGAGTATCTGCTTCGTTACCTGTTGCAGGATTGACGACATAAGTTGTCTCTTTAATACCTTAAATTTATGGGCATTTCCAAAAATACAGTTTTTTCACGATTGCTGTGTTGCCTCGTGGTACCTACTTTTGGCAGTTCCGTGCTCTTAGTAAAAATTGCTATATTTAGCAACACCCCTATTTTAGTTCGTCACGTTGGCCGACGATCAACCTGATTTCATCTGCGGCTTGACTACCAGGCACTAACTGTAAATAGTCAGAAGGAATTCCCAAAGAAATAATCCAGTCTCGTAATTCTGACGCCCAAATTTCACCGCTATCCTCGCCCGGATAGCGAATCAATATGGCCGAATCGATTCCCTTTTCCCAATAACTTATTGCCGAGCGAACAGCACTAAACTGAATGATGACTGAGCCTGAACGCGGTTGTGCCCATTCGTCAGCACTCAGCGTGAATATTCGCACCGTGTTAGCGAAGGACGATAGGGGCGCAAGTAGTAGCAATACCAGCAAAGCGAATCTATTTATCACGCCTTAATGTTTCCTGTTCAGGGTTGGTTTTTTCGATTTGGACAATCTCGGGATCATCCCAAGTGCCCTTGACTGTATACTGGATTTCCACTGCTTTATCGATAATAGATCCAAATATTTCTTGAAATAACAAGAAGCTCCAGCCTACCGCACTTCCAGCTGCAATGCTTCCTATTACTGGCAAAGTTTGACTAACCTTCGGGGTAATAGATATTTTTTGATCATAAACCTGGCTTTGCAATCCAGTTGTACCTATTACCAACACTCTAGTGGACGTACTATCCATAGATGTGTCGTTGGTCGTTACGTTTTCGCCGTCAATGCTGTAGCTACCAGAAATCTGATCAAACGCCAATCCATAATCGAGCACATCACTAAAGCCAAACAATAGTCGTCGAGGTAAGGCACTAAAACTGAGCAGCCCTATCAATCGGGCGGGTCCTGGGTCGACATCTTTCAAAACACCATCTTTGAGGGTAAAGCTGGCATTGCCGATCAAACTGTCCCATTCGAAATTGAGTAAGCTATTTGACCAAGCTAGCTGACCAGCGACATCAATTTTTCCACCATTGATCGCATCTCCTAAACCGAGGGCAGCCATCGCTTCTCCAAATTGTGGACCTTTCAGAGTAAAATCCAAACTGGTTATATTAGTTTTGTTTGTAGATTCATATTCCCATAGGCCTTGCCCGTGTAAAAGTACTTTATCCCGCTGAAAATTAAATTTTTGAATTACGAGTTTATCATTGCCCAGTCGTGTTTCTAGTTGTAGGTTTTCAACATTATGGTCATTGTAAGTCGCCGCCTTACTAGTAAGGCTCAGGTTGTAAAAATCATCCGGCAGTAACGTAGACATTGGCCCAGGCGACTCTGTAGATTCGAATTTTACGTGATCGAGGTTGGCTGTGATTGGGTTTTCTGGGGACTGTAACTTTGGTATTGTTAACACCCCGGTGAGATTGGATGATTTGATGTCGACTAGGAACTCATCTGCTTCCTGAGTCAAGAAAAAATCAACATCAGTCCACCGCTGACTTGCAATCTTCACTGACTGAAGCCTAATATCAACAGTCTTAATTATGCTCCATGTACTTTCAGCAGAACCCGTATCATCACTCGTGTCATGTTGATACCACTCTAACCAGTCGTTAACCGACAGCGTAGGTAACGAGCCATACAACCTAACGCCACGACTTAGATCATTAGATCGTAGTGATGTTGACAGCGCAACGTCCATTGATTTTAACTGATATCTGTCACCACCTTCGATCGCTTCAAGATCACCTTGCGCCAATATATCCGACCCATAATGGACGCCAAAATCGATCACATTATCGGCGTAAATATCGATGGCTATCGATGTTTTTCGCGAAGATTCAGCAGATTTCAACAACGGTACAGGCAGTTCAATTTTCGTGTCCTTAAGGTAACTTTGACCCTTTATTATTAATACGGGTTCTTGATCATCCGTACGTTTATTGTCGATAGCAAACTGAACTTGCCAATCACTTTTACCCGTCACTGTTTGTGACAGGTATGAGGGTAGTAAACTCATCAACTGAGGCGTCTTTATCTGGCCCTCAGCCTTAATCAATGTTTTACCATTGATCTGATCCGTATCGACGTTTATCGTTATTGGGTCGTCGAAGTAATGCGCCTTGATATTTGCACCAAAAATTTGATCTTGAGTGATTAACAAGTCGCCATTTAATCGTCGTAATTCCACATTCCAAGCGGGTGCATTGATGCCGGCATTTTTAAATTTTACGTCGACATTCGCCGTGCTGTTTGACGCTGCCTCTAACGGTATTACTAGGTTTGTATCAACCCGTACCCGCCCACTAACATCTTTAACGTGATTCGCAACCTTTCGGAAACTCTCAGCAATTGGCATTGCCAACCAGGTTGGCAATGCTTTGCTGGTCTCAGTTTCAGCATGCAGGTTCAAGTTGATTGTCGGTTTAGAAAGGTCAGCTATCGATACTTGTCCATACGCATCATCAATCCTGCTAAAACTAGCGCTCGATACATCGGCAAAAAATTCTAGATTACTGAATGTAATCATGCTTTTAGCCTGATGTACTGAGTCCCATGATGGATCAAACATTAAGGTTGCATTGTTTACCTGAAAGTCGACATAGAGCCCGCCTGACCTTTTTTTATCTAGGGCTTCGATATTCCTCAATCGACCGTAGTACAACAAATTACCTTCCGAAACTTCGGCGCCTTTTATACTGTTGTCAAGCCATGCAAGCGCCGTTGCGGGGAGTAGTTTTACAGGAAGATATTTAGATTTACTGGCAGCATTACCCTGATCAAAACTGGCTCTTAGATACATAAACGGTGTATTTGACTGATCGATATCTAACGACAGGCGCCCTGCCAGGCTAATATCGCTATTACTCAGTTCGAACTTGGGGACATATATATGCACACCAGCCTTATCCAGACTAGCATTGGCTTCTAAGGTGTAACGCTCTATTTCGATAGGCGCCCTAAACTCGTCTGCAAAATCTAACGCCAATTGTTTGCCTGCAGATTTAAGATTTAGGTTTTGATTGCCTATTAGCAATGATGCTGATAAGTCACTAAACCCTGGAATCCCCGAAACAGGGTTATTGGTTAGCTGATTGAGTTGTGTTGTTAGGGATAAACTTTTGACATTAGTCGGATCGAGATTAAACCAGATATTATCCAAGCTGCCCGATATGCCACTGGCTACCATTTTTTCTGCGATGCTATCCGGCAGCACCTTATAGTCTATTGCGGTTAGTATCGATAGGTTGAGGCTCTTTATCCAACCTGACAAGTTTGTTTGTTTTTCAATTTGAGTCAGGTTCAGTTGTGCCTCGATTCCGGGGACTTTTTCCCCATTCAAAACTAATTGATCGAGCCGCCCGTTAACTAGCCAGGCCTGCTGCGTTTTTTGAATACTGAATTGCGTGTCAAAGGAAAACGGTACTGAGTGCGCAGCACCAGTAACCTGATATTGCCCATTGTCGATAGAAAAATTTGCATTAACAACAGGTGGTTTTTCAGCATCAAGATTTAGCCATAAATTAGCATTAGTGAGTTTCGCCTGTTGCAATCCATCGATTTCGATATCGAATAGACTAGCAAACTGTGGATTTACGTTGATTTCTTTTAGCTCTGAGTATAGAAGACCTTTCCGCTTGCCGAAAATACCTTGAACACTCAGCTGCCCCCCAATACTTTGAAAGTTTGTATCAAGTGTTGCTCGCACTGCATCAAGACGATGCTGCATTTCAAATACTGTACTTTCCATTTTGTATTCTTGCCCACCATGCAGGTCATCGATCGTGATATTGCCGATTTCGACATGAACCATTTTTGGGGACAAGCCGATGATTTGAGACACATAAAACCAAAGCTGATCATGCTCGCTTGACTGATCTGCCTTATCTAGCCCATCTAGGGAGATCAAATCATGCAGCGATAGTTCACCTAGCCACCAAAGTTTGTTTTGGTCTTTTCGAATCGTCAATGATTCAACCACTGCATTGACCTCGTGTATGACGAGCGACTGAGCTAGCAGGCTTCTCCAAAGACTGATTTCGAAAGTCAGTTGCTCGACGACAATAGATTCGTTGTGATTAGGTATCGTAAGCGTGACATCGCGTACATGTATCAGGTGATCGAATTGACGCCACTCCAGTTCAATATTATTTAAACTTATGCCGGGTAATACGGTTTGATTCAGTATATTTTCAATATCGCTTTTTAAATACTGGACGTGGGGAACACACAGACGCAGAACACCAATTATGACTGCGGATAAAATAAGCAGCCAATACAGTATTTTTACAATTGGGCGAATGAGGGTTTGCATTAATCGTGACGTAGGTTGAATTTATTAGTGATAAGTGATGGTGAATTACACCGGTACGACATCATAGGTTTCCTGCGAGAAATGTGTCTCCACCTGCAGTTTGACCGGTATTTTCACAAAGGTTTCAAGCTCCGCCAAGCTAGCTGCTTCTTCGTCCAAAAAGCGGTCTATCACATCTTGATTGGCCATGACCAAAAGCTGTTGCGCCTCGTCATAAATTCTGGCTTCACGTAGAATTTCTCTCAGTATTTCGTGACAAACGGTCTCTGTTGTTTTGTGCGAGCCGCGCCCATGACAGGTGAGGCAGGTCTCGCACAATACGTGTTCTAGGCTTTCACGGGTGCGCTTACGGGTCATTTCGACCAAACCGAGTGGCGACACGTCGAATACCTGTGTTCTAGCATGATCCTTGGCCAAGTGTTTCTCGAGCGATTTCAATACTTGTCTTTGGTGGTCTTCATGCACCATATCAATGAAGTCGATAATGATAATGCCACCCAAATTACGCAGCCTAAGTTGTCTGGCTATGGCTTGCGAGGCCTCCATGTTTGTTTTGAATATAGTCTCTTCAAGGTTCTGATGCCCGACGAATGCCCCAGTGTTAATGTCGACGGTGGTCATTGCTTCGGTCTGGTCGATAATTAAATAACCACCCGACTTTAATCCCACATGACGTCCTAAGGCACGTTGAATTTCATCATCGATATTATTCAGGTCAAACAGTGGGCGTTCACCGGGGTAGTGCTCTATATTGGCTGGCAAATCTGGAATGTAACGTCCAGCAAACTTGACCATTTTTTGATAGGTTTCTCTTGAATCAACCCTAACGACACTGGTATTTTTTCCCACCATGTCACGTAGCGTTCGAATCGATAGCGGCAGATCTTCGTGTACCAAAGTGCCCGGCTTGACTGACCGAGCAGACTCGGCGAGTTCATCCCAGAGCTTACTCAAAAAGTTAATGTCTCGGTGCAGTTCCTCTTCATCTACACCGACTGCGGCTGTACGCACAATGCAGCCACCCTTTCTGTTTTCATTTAGAAACTCGCCGAGCAATACTCTTAAGCGCTCGCGCTCAGCTTCGTCTTCAATTTTGACTGAAATACCTATCATTGACGAGTTTGGCATATAAACCAGATATCGAGATGGCACCGATATACTGGTTGTGAGGCGCGCACCCTTAGTACCCATCGGGTCCTTCACAACCTGCACCATCAGAGCCTGACCTTCACGTAACAATTCGTTGATTGCCGGTTGGTGTGCTTCTGCCCCCACATCGGTCTCGTTATCAATATCTGAGACATGTAAAAAACCGGCCTTCTCTAAACCAATGTCAACAAACGCTGCTTCCATTCCTGGCAGTACTCGGTTGACCTTGCCGTTGTAAATATTGCCAACTATGCCACGGTTGCCTTGTCTTTCTATGCACATTTCCTGCAAGACGCCGTTTTCGACTATCGCGACACGGGTCTCCTGCGGCGTAATATTGATGAGTATTTCTTCGCTGATTGTCATGCTAATACCACTATTCCTACTTAAACGTGATGCCGGCTTGTTGCAAAATTTTGGCTGTCTCGAACAGGGGTAAGCCCATGACAGATGAATAACTTCCTTCTAACTTTTCAACAAAAATGGCTGCTTTCCCCTGGATTGCGTAAGCACCTGCCTTATCCAATGGTTCCTTGCTAGAGCAGTAAGTGGTCATTTCTTCTTCGTCTATCACCCGAAACCACACTTGATTCTCCGACAACATCAGGCGGGTTTGTCCGTGGTAACGAAACGCCAAGCACGTAAGCACTTGATGCGTCCTGCCCGACAATTTTGATAGTATACATCGGCAATGTTCTTGGTCGTCCGGCTTGCCGACAATTTCATTGTCAATCGCGATAGTTGTATCGGCTGCCAGTATCGGAATACCCTCGCCATCCACAGCATGACCCGCTGCATCAGCTTTGGCTTTGGCGACTCGACGAACATACTGCTCGGGTGTTTCCGACGCAAGTGGGGACTCGTCGACATCGACAGCTAGTACCTTAAACTCGACACCAATTTGGTATAGTAATTCGGCACGACGGGGGGAGCTGGAAGCGAGATATATCATTAATAATATTATCGGTCAATTACGCCACAAAAGACAGACAACAACAAGAAATCAGGTCGATCTATTCGCGATGATATGGGTGACCTTGCAGTTGAGTCCAGGCCCGATAAAGCTGTTCGACCAATACCACTCGCACCAAGGCATGTGGCATGGTCATCCGACCCAGCGCTATGGTTTGCGAGCAGGCCGCTCGACAATCCTCAGCTAGCCCGTCTGGCCCACCTATGACTAAGTTGACGCGTGGATATTCGAACATCCAGTGCTTGAGTTGTTGGGACCACTCGATACTTGACCACTGTTTACCATGTTCGTCTAGTGCGATATTAAAACTACCGGGAGCGAGCTTTTTTAATATCTGCTGCGACTCCTGTTGTTTTGGTCGCTTTGAAGCATCGTTATTCTTACGATGCGCCAAAGCAATGGACGTTATTTGAATGGGTAGTTCGCGTGGCATACGCTTGATGTAATCGGCACAAGCTGTATCAACCCAGGCTGGCATTTTTTGGCCGACAGAGACAATTTGGATCTGCATTTGAACCTTAACCTACCAGGAGTTATCGACCATCACTCCTAACCAATCAATAATCACTGATCACTGATATCTTCAGACAAGTTAGCGTCTGCCATTTCTTCGCCCCACAGTTTTTCGAGTTCATAGTGTTCTCGTGTCGCAGGTAGCATGACATGAACAACAACATCGCCCAAATCGACCAGCACCCAATCACCGACATCCAATCCCTCTACTCCCAGTGGCGGTGAGTTTTGTTTTTTCGCAGCATCGATAACAGACCCAGCAATTGAGCTAACGTGTCGACTAGATGTGCCGCTGGCGAATACCATATAGTCAGTAAAACTGGCGTAAGGGCTTACGTCCAGAACGACAACATCATTCGCTTTTATGTTTTCTAATGCGGTTAAAACCATTGCCTTTGCCGCTTTGGATTGCAGTGGTTTCCGGGTTGAATTGGGTGTTGAGTCGTTCACATTATGTCTCGTAAAGATGGTTATTAACTATATATTCAAACACTGCTGTTGGCAGGCATGAAATAACTGATTCTGATGCTGATATCGATACTGACAATTGTTCTCGTATTTGTGTTGAAGAACAACTGCTTTGTTTAATTGCCAATGGTAATACATGGCCAAAATTTTGCCGTTTTAAACTGCTCTTTGATTGTGCCCAGTGATCACCAAAAATGTCACTATTTAGCTTGTTTTTTGGACGCTGGCAAACGATCAGGTGAGCCAAATCTAAAATCCTGCTTGGCTGCTTCCAACTCAAAATACGGTTAAACGCGTCAGCACCTACCATCAACCCGATTGATTCATTCGGGTTTTTCCGACGCACTTCTCGCAAGGTATCAACCATAAATGATGCCCCACCTCGATCCAGTTCCAGCGTATTAGCAACAAATCGATCATCAGCGGTTATCGCAAGCTTGATCATATTGAGTCGATGGCTACTACTCACCTGTGGCGCACTACGATGAACTGGATTAGCACAGGGCAGGAAGTGGACCTCGTCTAATGCTAGGCTTTCTACAGCCTGTTTTGCCAGCTGGATATGGCCATTGTGAATCGGATTAAAGGTGCCGCCAAAAATGCCAATCATATCTAGTCCCGTATGTGGCCATCTCCAAATACTATATATTTCTGTGAAGTCAAACCTTTCAATCCGACGGGACCCCTAGTGTGAAGTTTATCAGTGCTAATGCCTATTTCAGCACCAAGACCATATTCGAATCCATCCGCAAAAGCGGTAGATGCATTCACCATGACAGAGCTTGAGTCGACTCGCCGCAGAAAAGCCCTCGCTTTAGTGTAATCTTCGGTGACAATAGCATCCGTATGGTGCGAACCATGACGATTAATGTGCTCTATTGCCTGATCCATACCATCTACTATTTTAATCGATAATATGGGTGCTAGATATTCGGTATCCCAATCTTCCTCGATGGCTGCAATCATTTTGTCAGGACTTAATAACATCGCTCTATCGCAGCCACGAAGCTGAACGCCTTTTTCAATATAGGCATCAATCAAGCCTGGTAAAATACTGTCTGCGACCGACGCTGCGACGAGCAGTGTTTCCATTGCATTACAAACACCATAACGTCGCGTTTTAGCATTCAACGCTATATCAAACGCCTTCGATTTATCCGCTTTATCGTCAATAAAGACGTGGCAAATACCATCAAGGTGTTTGATCACGGGAATTGCTGATTCGTTAGAAATGCGTTCGATTAATGACTTGCCACCTCTTGGGATGATGACATCTATTGATTCGCTCATATTGAGCATAACGCCAACTGCATTTCTATCGGCCGTATTAACTACTTGAACAGCATGCTCGCTTAAACCCACTTGTTGTAAGCCCTGTTTAATGGAGTCGTAAATGGCTTGATTCGAATTCAACGCTTCTTTACCACCGCGTAAAATACTGGCATTACCTGATTTGATGCAAAGGGCAGCGGCATCAATCGTGACATTCGGCCTCGATTCGTAAATGATACCAATCACGCCCAATGGCACACGCATTTTGCCTATCTGGATTCCACTAGGACGGAATTCCATCTCGCTTATTTCGCCAACTGGGTCTTGTAGTGTTGCAACCTGCTGCAAACCGTCGATCATCGCATCAATTCGGTCATCGGACAGTAATAGACGGTCAAGCATAGCGGCATCCAGACCATCGGCTTTAGCTTTGAACATATCTTTCGCGTTTGCAACTTTGATCATATCGCGCTGACTGTCGATTACCTGAGCAATTTGTAGCAATGACTGGTTTTTGATTTGAGGACTAGCCAGCGCCAATACTTCTGACGCGATTCGGGCACGCTTGCCTAGCCGCTTCATGTATTGACTAATAACATCGCATTCATGACTACCTGAATGGGCCACTTCTGACTGGGCTTCATCTGGTTGAGGATCAGGGCTATTTAGGGCTACACTCATTTAAGATTCCTGCTCAAGCTGAGAGATCGACTTAAGCCCACAAAAACTACACACGATTGTTTTCAAAAGAAGCCAGTCTCGATCAGGAAAATCATCACACTGCTGGCCTTTGTTAATGCGGTCTAATGTAGCACAGCTTTGCAATAAACGCTCAATTTGATCGCCTTTCAAGCGCTTTAAAGCAGATTCAAATAGACGTTGCTTCGAACTCCAAATACGTAATTCCTGCCACACTTTAGGCCCCATTCGACCCATTTTTTGTGCCTGCTGCAAGCCCATTAGTTGCTCAAGAGCAGATTGTAGCGACCAGCGTAATTGCACTGTGGCATAGCCTTCGTCCTTTAGGCTATCGAGTATTTTAATGGCTCGTTTAACTTTTCCATCTAGGCAGGTATCGACCAATACAAAATGACTGTACCGAGAGCTTTGTGCGACAGTCTTCTCGATTTCGTCGAAAGACACCGTACTTTGCTCACAAAAGCGCAGCGACAATTTGTCTAGCTCCTGATCAGCAGCCAACAGATTCCCTTCGGTACGCTCTGCCAAAAAAGCCGCGGATTGTCTATCGATGGTGAGTGACTTGCTCTTTGCTCTTTGTATAATCCAGTCGACTAGTTGATGACTTCCTGGGGTTTTGAGCTCACTGACCTCCCCTACTCGCTGTATACATTTGAACCAGCTCGAATTCTTTATCGGCCGATCCAGCGAAGGTATAACGAAAATAAAAACCATATCCTCTGGAAGTTGATCACAGATGGCTTGAATCGTTTTACT
>JBLHID010000031.1:0-22126 GCA_047615545.1 Polaribacter sp. | reverse complement strand
GCACGAGCTAGTTTCATTGCTTTGTGGCTCGCAGCTGCGACGCTGGGTGTGCTCAAATGAGTTCCAGAAACTAGGACAGCACTCGCTTGAGAGATAAAATCTGGGTCTATGTCTTCTTCACATAGACCCATATCAGCACAATTTTCGCGGTAAAAAATAAGCGGGAAGTGCTCCTTATCCTGGATGCCGAGCAGCACCAAGGCAGTTAGACGATGCGGGTCAGTAATTACTTGCTGCGTATCAACACCTTCACCTTCCATGGTTTCTCGAATAAACCGTCCCATATGCTCGTTGCCTACTCGTGTCAGCATGGCAGGCTTCAAACCGAGACGTGCTGTGCCAATCGCGGTATTAGTTGGGCTGCCACCCACATACTTGGCAAAGCTAGCCATGTCCTCCAGACGACCGCCCACTTGTTGACCATATAGATCGACACCTGCACGACCAATACAAATGACATCAAAGTTTTTTTGTTTCACTTTATTCATACTATGAAATATATATTCCAAATGTTAGTGGCAATACTCCTCGGCTAAGGGTGACTATCCGTAACCTTTCTGTGTGTACAGACCGATTATTTACCCATTAGCTAATTCTTTTTAAAACGATACTTGCCGGTTTCGACCGCCAAGCACAGAGCGAGGCACATAGTGGCCGACAGCCCTCGAATTCCGCCTAACTCCTCTTCTAGAACTTCGAGATGTAAATCATCAGTTCTCGCAATAGGGCTTAGGGTCGAATCGGTTAAAGCCACAACAGGGATATTGAGTGCTAAACAAATATCGACCAACTCTCGAGTATTAGCGGTGTAGGGGCTAAAGCTGACGGCAATCAATACTTCGTCCGGTTTTATCAGACGAGCTTTATCTGCCATCATCCCAGCCATTCCGTCGAGTAATACCGACTGGATCCCCATTTTTACAAAGGTATAGTGCAAGTAAGTAGTGACTGGGGTTGCCCGACCCTGCCCAGCGATATAAATAGTTCGTGCACATGCCAGTTGCTTACTCGCCTGGAGCAAAGTAGTTTCGTCTAGCTGCTGCTCCAGTCTTTCCAGTGATAGGCTGGCAGCTCGAACGAAACGGTTCAATACCGACTTTTCAGCTCGCTCATCATCGTTTAGATGATGGATTCGCTGAGAATAGGGTTCAGGTATGTGACGCATGCTGTCCTGAAACACCGACTGCATGTCCGAAAACCCCTGATATCCAATAGACTTGGCAAAACGAACCAATGTGGAAGGATTCACACCGGCCCGCTCACTGATCAGTGCGATGGTGTTTAATGCGATCACTTCGGGATTATGTAATACAAAGACTGCGACACTTTGCAAACGTTTTGGCAAAGAAACATAGTGCTCCTGTAACCACGGCTTCAGCTCATTAAAAATCCTGGGTGGCTGCTTATTTATCGCCAAAGTCATTACAAAACCTTATATTTAAAGCTGGAACTTTGCATTTTGACGTTGCCGCATGATTTCGTGAATAACAACAGACCCCCAAAGCAAATGTTACGCAAATTGATCCTATGACAAGTTAATCTTATGAAATAAGTCATCTCGATTTCCTTTTTGAGTATACGTAATTTATATCAATATGGAATTTTTATTCTAAATTTTTATAATTGCTTTTAAAATTCTATAATGGTACAACAGCCTCGTCGATAGTTTAATCGTCGCGATGGAATGCAATAAAATAGAAAGCACCTAGCCACAGTATGCAAAATTGACTTTCGAACGAAAAGACAAATGCGTGACGCCTATTGTAAACGGACGTTATCGCATTTCTATTATGTTAACCATCCTATTGGAGGATATATGAAAAAATTTAAGTTATTAACAGCCGCAGCACTGTCTATGGCGATCGCAGCACCACTTGCGATAACCTCGACAGGCGCTGTTGCTGCCGGTGAAAGGTACATTCTCGTTAGTCATGCGCCCGATTCAGATAGTTGGTGGAATACCATCAAAAACGGCATTGAGCTTGCTGGGAAGCAAATGGATGTTACGGTCGAATACCGCAACCCACCGACCGGCGATCTGGCAGATATGGCTCGAATCATTGAGCAGGCTACCGCATCTAAACCCAATGGCATTATCACTACCTTAGCTGATTATGACGTCCTATCTGGCCCCATCAGAAATGCGGTTGATCAAGGCATCAATGTCATTATCATGAATTCAGGTTCACCTGATCAGGCTCGCGAACTTGGCGCGTTGATGTATGTCGGTCAGCCTGAATATGATGCTGGCCATGCCGCTGGTTTACGTGCAAAGGGTGATGGTATTAAATCTTTTCTTTGTGTTAACCATTATATCTCAAGCCCTTCCTCGACTGAGCGTTGTCAGGGTTTTGCGGATGGTCTAGGCATGGAGTTAGGCAATCAAATGATTGATTCCGGTCAGGATCCTGCCGAAATCAAAAATAAGGTGCTAGCTTATCTTTCAGCCAATAAAGGTACTGACGCGATCTTGACTCTTGGGCCAACATCGGCTGATCCTACTATTGCCGCGCTTCAGGAAAACGGTATGGCTGGTGATATTTACTTTGGTACTTTTGATTTAGGTACGGAAATCGTAAAGGGTATAAAGTCTGGCATCATCCAGTGGGGAATCGATCAACAACCATTCCTACAAGCTTACTTGCCAGTTGTGGTTCTGACTAACTATGATCGCTTTGGTGTCCTGCCAGGCAATAACATCAACTCTGGCCCGGGCTTCGTGACCAAAGACGGCTTAACGCTTGTCGAGAAATTCGCTGGCGAATATCGCTAGATAACGACTCCTTGCACGACTATAGAGGCGACTGTGATACTTCGCAGTCGCCTTCTTCGTACAGGCAGCTCTAAAAACCACTATTTTTAGATGTAGCCTAAGGTGTAATCTAAGAGAACCCTCGATGTCACAGTCACCCAAAAAACCACCCATTATAGAAGGTACAGAAGAAGCCTTGGACGAGCGAGTGAAAGAGATTTCTAGTTTTCGCAAAGCTTTGATTCGACCGGAATTAGGTAGTATCTGTGGCGTCATTCTCGTGTTTTTCTTCTTTTTTCTCAGCGCTGGTGATTCCGGCATGTTTTCGCCTGCCGGCGTAATGAACTGGTCGGTTGTATCGGCACAATTTATTATCATCGCAGTCGGTGCCTGCATGCTTATGATCGCGGGTGAGTTTGACCTTTCGGTCGGCTCGATGATTGGTTTTTGCGGCATGTCAATTGCGCTATTATCGGTCACTTTTGGCTGGCCGGTATGGCTCGCCATCATCACTACATTTATTCTTTGCATGGCCATCGGCGCATTAAATGGCTGGCTTGTGATCAAGACCGGTTTGCCGAGTTTTATCGTCACACTGGCATTCTTGTTTATTCTGCGCGGTTTGACCATATTTGCGGCGATTGCCACCACGCGTAAAACGATTATCGGCGGAGTGCGTGATGTAGCCGAAGGTGATTGGCTCGCGCCGATTTTCGGTGGTAAAATTCTGACCGGATTTTTCCAGTGGATGGGCGACCAAGGCTGGATCGAAACCTTCACGCGCGGCCTCAAAAAGGGGCAGCCAGTGGTGGAAGGTATTCCAATGCTCATGGTCTGGGCACTGGTGCTGGTTATTTTTGGCCATTGGCTACTCACCAAAACAAAGTTCGGTAATTGGATTTTTGCTGCTGGGGGTAATTCGCAGGCTGCCCGTTATGTCGGTGTGCCAGTAAACCGCGTCAAAATTCTAATGTTCATGTTCACTGCATTTTGTGCCTGTGTTTTTGCTACTGCACAGGTAATGGAGTTTGGCTCGGCCGGTGCCGACCGCGGTGTATTGAAAGAATTTGAGGCGATCATATCAGTGGTTATAGGTGGTGCTTTGCTAACCGGTGGTTACGGCTCAGTTATCGGTGCGGCGCTAGGTGCGATTGTGTTTGGGGTCGTGCAGCAGGGTCTTTTCTTTGCGGGTGTCGAAAGTTCCCTTTTTCGGGTCTTCCTTGGCGTTATCCTACTGCTCGCAGTAATCCTCAATACTTATATTCGCCGAATGATTACCGGGGAGAAGTGACATGACCCAGGCAATGGAAAAACGACCAATCATTCAAATGAAGAATATCGAGAAACATTTCGGTTCGGTCATCGCGCTGTCTGGAGTATCGCTCGATGTATTGCCTTATGAGTGCCACTGCCTGTTAGGTGACAATGGCGCTGGTAAATCTACCTTCATTAAAACTATGTCCGGCGTGCATAAACCCTCAGCAGGCCAGATTTTTTTTGAGGGCGAGCCAATGAATTTTCAGCGACCTCGCGATGCAATCAATGCTGGCATAGCGACCGTTTATCAAGATTTGGCAATGATTCCGCTAATGTCTGTGGCACGTAACTTCTTCATGGGCAACGAGCCAACAAAAAAGTTTGCCGGTATTAGCTTCTTAGATCATGACTACGCCAACGAAGTAACAATGGCCGAGATGAAAAAAATGGGCATCAATTTACGCTCGCCAGATCAAGCCGTCGGCACCTTGTCAGGCGGCGAACGCCAGACCGTGGCGATTGCCCGTGCAGTTCATTTTGGTGCCAAAATATTGATTCTAGACGAACCAACCTCGGCGCTGGGTGTGCGCCAAACAGCTAATGTGCTGGCTACCGTCGACCGGGTACGCAAGCAAGGCATCGGTGTGGTGTTTATCACCCATAATGTGCGCCACGCGATGGCAGTTGGCGACCGTTTTACGGTACTAGATCGTGGTAAGACACTTGGCACCGCTAAGCGTGGAGAAACCACACCTGAAGAATTACAGGATTTGATGGCTGGCGGCCAAGCGTTGGCACAGCTTGAAGGATCGCTTGGTGGCACAGTCTGAGCTCCCCTTTTTTATACGTTTTACTGAGACAATAATTAATGAATGAAATAGGCGTCGGTGTCATTGGCACTGCTTTTATGGGTAAAGCCCACTCACTCGCTTATGCGGCGGCTGGCACTGCTTTTGGGGATGGACTGCGACCTCGCTTGGAAATGATTTGTGATATTGATCCTGAAATCGCAAAAGCTAAGCAAGTCGAAATGGGTTTCGCCCGTTCAACTACCAACTACATGGATGTCATCAATGATCCAAAAATTGAGCTGATCTCGATTTGCGTGCCTAACTCTATACACAAGGAAATTTCAATTGCAGCGCTAAAAGCTGGAAAGCATGTCTGGTGCGAAAAACCCATGGCGACCACAGTTTCAGAGGCGATGGAAATGCTCGAAGCGGCACGTGCCTCAGACTGCCAGACATTGCTCGGATACAACTATACTCAAAACCCACTGGTTCAATCTGCCCGTGACTTGATAGAAGAGGGCGTTATCGGCGAAATCACCGGCTTTCATGGCATTTACGATGTCGATAACGAGGCTGATCCGGAGCGCCCTTTCAGTTGGCGTATGAGCCGTGAGGCTTCCGGTACGGGTGCTAATGCCGACGTAATGTGCCATCTTGTTAGTATGGCGCATTATATGACGGGAAGCGAAGTGACTCGCCTTGTTGGCGACTACGATACGGTATACAAGCAACGTCAGGACCCAAAAAATCCGGGAAAGACATTACCCGTAGACAATGATGACGTTTGTACTGCGCTGGCGCATTTTGGCAGCGGCATTAAGGGAACACTTCGTGTCAGTCGGGTAGCGTGGGGCCGTAAATGCGGCTTACGTTGGGAAGTCCACGGCTCTCAGGGCATGATTTGTCACGACCAGGAACGTCTGAATGAAATCCAGCTTTATACCCGCAGCGAAGATCCTCGCCAACAGGGTTTTAGAACAATCCTTTCTGGTCAATATCACAAGCCTTACGACGCTTTCCTGCCTAATGCTGGTCATAGCCTCGGCTTTATAGATGTCAAGATTTGTGAATTACACAAACTGCTAACCGCAATCGCCAATAAAAAGTCAACCTGGCCGAATTTTGAAGATGGCATGAAGATAGAAAGTGTCATGGACGCGATAGACCGTTCGGCCTTATCCGGACAGTGGGTCGATGTCTGAGCATAACGTGCTACATCTCACACAGCACCATGGCAGGCAATATCAAGCGCTAGTCATCGGACGTGCTGGTATGGATCTGTACCCACAACCGGACGGCTGCAAAATACGCGATGCAGAGTCGTTCTCGACCGATCTTGGTGGCTCCGCCGGTAATATTGCTGTTGCCATGTCTATCGCCGGTGCTAAGGTCGCATTATTGTCTGCGCTATCTGCTGATGCAGTTGGCGAGTTTGTACGCACGAAACTCGAAAAGGCGGGGGTCGATACGGGCCTGATCACTACAACTCTCGGCAATGAACGTACTAGCCTTGCACTAGCCGAAGTTCGCCTAGAAGATTGTGAAGTCGTCATTTATCGCAATAATCCAGCTGATCTGGCATTCACCGTAACGGATGACATTCGCCACGCGATTGAAAATGCCAGTCATCTTGTGATTACCGGTACTAGCCTGATCGACACAAAATCAAGATCTAACGTTATCGAAGCTATCAATATCGCCCAGTTAAGTGGCTGTACAATATGGTTTGATCTTGACTATCGCAGTTGGAATTGGAAAAGCAAACAAGAAACTCGACAGGTTTACCGAGAAGTTTCAGCGTATTGTCACGTGCTTATCGGTAACGAAGAAGAGTTCGATACTTTGGGTGACGATCTGGAGGTGCTAATACAGCGCTGTCAAAGTGATAACCAGATTGTTCTGCTAAAAAGGGGTTCTGCTGGCTCTACTCTGATCGTAGGTCAGAATCGTCTCGATAGCGGAATATACCCGGTCACAGCACTAAAACCTTTTGGTTCGGGCGATGCTTTCCTTGGCAACCTACTGGTAAGCTACCTTAAAGACAGCAACTGGCAAAAGGCCATTGATGCTGGTAGCGCCGCTGCTGCACTAGTCGTGTCGCGACGAGGCTGCGCAAGTGCTATGCCAACCAATGACGAAATTTATTTATTACAAACAGAGCAGGCTATGATTCCTGCCGCTATTTGGAGCTAATGATGCATATCCCGCCGCATGACAATCACAATCAACCCATTGTCGACAGAAATGACGACCAAGTTCCGCTGTGCTATTTCAACATTGTTAAATTAAAGAAAGGTGAGTCATTCAATTATCAGGTAGAAGGCTACGAAACCTGCATCGCTCCCGCTACTGGCAGCGTCGATGTCAATGTATTGGGTCAAAGCTACGAAGCAGTTGGTAAACGAAACCAACTATGGGAACGTGACCCAGAAGGTGTTTATGTGCCAGTAGGGGTTGCCGCCACTATGACCTGCGTCAGTGAGCAGGCTGAGGTTTTTATAGCTGGTGCTCAGCATGACGAAGTGTACGAGCCTTTCGTTGTCCGTGAGTCGGATATTGACCCGGTGCAATATGGCTCTGATGACACCAAAACTCATCGCAAAATTAAACATATTCTGGGTCTAAGTAACGCAGGTAAAGTCGGCAAGCTGCTAGTGAGCGAGTTATTTACAGTCGGTGCAGGTGGCTGGTCTGGCTTTCCACCACACAAACATGATACCAACCATTTGCCCGAAGAAAGTCGACACGATGAGGTCTACAACTTCAGGTTTAATCCTGAAAACGGTTTTGGAGCACAATTTCTGACTCAGGAAGGAGAGGACATCGGTGAGGTTTATCACATCAAAAACAGCTCAACAATCAAGATCGAAAAAGGATATCACCCTTGCGTTGCAGCGCCGGGATACGAAATGTACTACTTCACCATTCTTGGTGGATTATCACAGCGTCCATTGCATCAGAACTTCCACCCAGAACATGCCTATCAGCTGGAAACCATCCCAGGGATTAAAGATATGATCAACAAATTCAAATAGGACACTATGTTACAAAATCTTTCAAGTCTACTACAACCAGCACGTGAGAAAGGCTACGCAGTTGCCTGCTTTAACGTTTTTGGGTATGAAGATGCGCTCGCAGTCGTCACCGCTGCTGAGCAGCGTCAGGCAAGTGTCATCCTGTCGATTAATCTCGACATGCGCGAATTTATGCCATTGGAGCATATTGCAGCAATGCTGATTCCCCTTGCCGAATCGACAAGCGCTCCCGTCTGTTTACATCTTGATCACACCTATGACATTAACTCAGTCAAACAGGCCGTTGACTGCGGATTCACTTCGGTCATGTATGACTGTTCTCAATTACCGATAATGGAAAATATCGAAGGTATTCAAAAAGTAGTTGAGTATGGGAAAGGTAACGATGTATCAGTTGAGGCCGAGGTAGGCTCTGTACCCTACGCTAGTGGCCGAGATCACATTAAATCGACGCTGACACAAATTGATGAAGCGCTGCAAATGCAACGACAGGCAAAACCCGATGCAATCGCCATTTCAATAGGCAATGTACACCGCATCGAAAATGCCTTTGTTGATATAGACTTTGATCATTTTCAAGCGCTAAAAGACTCTATTGATACACCGATGGTGATCCATGGCACCAGTGGTATCAAACCAGAGGACGTTCGAGCTCTCACCAGCAAAGGAATCGCCAAGTTCAATATCGGCACTTGTGTGCGCCAGCGCTTTGGCATGGCTTTGCGTCAGGCGCTTGATTCTGATCCAAAACTATTCGACCGACTTACCATCATGAAACAAGTGATACCCGAGGTCAGCGATGAAGCCGCAAAAATGATCAAATTGCTTGGGCAATAGTTGCTGAACTTGTGGCTGGTGAGGACCTCAAGACATGCAGCCCAATAAGGTCCAAATTTTTAATAGACATCCCAGTATTGATTATCCCTAAACACTATAAGCCCGTCAGGCTACGGGCAAAAAAACGCCCACTAATGTGGGCATTTAAATGTATTACTGATTCAATATAAAAATTATATCTCTAACCCAATATGCTTCGCCGTCTCAAGAGATATCAAACGTGAACCAGTCGGTAAGCCGTTAGCCTTGGCGTAACCATTGGCAGCCCTTTCAGTCATTGGGCCATAAATGCCATCAAGTGGGCCTCTATAGTTGCCTGATTTCTTTAATAACTTTTGCAGGCCTAATACGGTTTGTGACGTCATATTGTTTTCGCACAAGACCTCAGCCCAATTCAACACTTCGGCACTAACCTGTTCAGTGCTAGATACGTTTTTGTAAACGGCGTTGATTTTGGTAGCCACTTGTTTTTCAGGGCTAGTGATTCTTTTAATCGCAACCGTTTTGTACTGTGCTGGGGTGGTGCCCACTGATCTGGTAGTGGCCTTTTTATCCAAAACACGCTTAGAAATCGTCTTATAGACGGCTGGATGAGAGACTTTAGTAACTTGCACCGCTGATTTCAATATAGTCTTAGTAATGGTTCGATAAGTAGCAGGAACCTCAACCAAACACATAACTTCACCCGTGCCATTATCTATCTTTGTTTCGAGAGCGCTACTTTGAAAACCAGTACCACGCTTCCAGGCGGTATGCGCAGGCTGATCGATTACTCTTTCGGTCAATGTTTCGTACACCGCAGGTACTGTCTCAAGATGGGTGTGGGCAGGACTAACTTCTACCTCTTCAGTCACATTCTTGTAGGTCGCTGGAGTCACAACCAATTTGGTTCCGGCTTCCTTAACCAATACGCGCTTCGAACCGTTTTCATACTCGGCCGGTATAATCGTAATAGATTTCGATTCCGCTTTAACCATTTCTTTTGTGATAGTTGTCTTATACTCTGCAGGGGTCAACACTCGTGAGTAGCAATGACCTAGTTGAGCGTTTGGTGGGAATAACTGGTTAGAGGTATCAGGCGTATTGATACTACCACTGGTTTGAACAGCCTGTAACTGCGTCACATTGGAATCAGCAGATTCCTTAGCCATTTCCAACGTTGTGTTCTTGGGTTCAACAGTACTGTTCTTTGCTATGAGCTGCGTATTTTCAGCTTCGGTAACGCTATTTTCTACTGCAATAATTTCCAGCTCCGTGTCCTTGGATTCAACAGAACTGTTCGTTGCTATGAGCTGCGTATTTTCAGCTTCGGTAACGCTATTTTCTGCTGCAAGAATTTCCAGCTCCGTGTCCTTGGATTCAACAGAACTGTTCTTCGCTATAAGCTGCTTATTTTTAGCTTCGGTAGCGCTATTTTCTGCCGCAAGACTTTCCAGCTTTTGCTCGAAATCAGCACGCTGACTAGCCATAACCCGGTCGTGGTACTCTATGTACTCTATAGGTATAGTGGTGCACCCGCTTATAGTCACGGCCATGCCAAGGGCGCTCGCAACTAATAGTTTTTTCTTTAAATGCATATTTACTCTCCCGAATATGGTCAAAAATGCGCGTGGATATTATGAGTTTAAGTTATTTATCTAGCTGGTGGATCATCACGGGAAAATCATTCTAAAATCGATTTCCCGCCTCACAAAACCACAATTCAACCAAAGCCCTGGCTGTTTTTATCGACCCCTATAGAGCCTCTAATATAAAATTAGAACGGTCAATATTACTCCTTGCTTTATATACTACCTTCAGCTGTGGTTTTGAACAAGGCCTAACCTTGATAAATTGCTGCCCTTCCCCTAGCTGCCGACCCCTTTATGCACAGTCTTTAGCAACGGTTATGTTCGGTAGCAGTCTCACCCTTTTTCAAAAAGGAGCCTATGACTGGCGCGTCTCGGATTGGCTACACTTAACTTTTCATTTATCGGAGTTAGGTGGAATATTCATTCTGCCGTTCTGAGAATCAAAATAATATTGAAAGATCGTTGATGGTGGTCGGTTTAAGACCTTTGGCGCAATACGCTTCGCTATTAACGTCCTACGAACGTTCGATTTTTGCATGGGGTTTCCTGGTTGGTAATTTTCAGCTGGCGGTTAGTGGAATCTCACTTTCTCGATGTGCGATGTAGGCCAACAATGCGTCGTCTAATGCTTTGCCCATAGGTGGCGCCTCGTATCGTTCCAACCACTTTTTGGCTTTACTAATCCCGATTTGTTCACTATAAAGCTTACCGTCGACCTGCCTGACTCTGGTGGGCCAAGGGGTCAAGTATTGATAATATACCTTTCGAATTCGACCCTGCCTAGATGCTAGAGCCAATGAAGCACTCGCGGCGTCAGGTCTAAATTCTAGCCTGACAACAATCACCCCAACTCTTATAAAACGAAAGCCTAAGTAACTGCCTATATGCTGCTAAGAATAAGCACTGAGGAACTCAAGACGGTGTTGACGAGGCATGTTGATGGGCTATCATATAAGATGGATATAAACTAGACCGCTGAGTCGATATAACGGGGTAATCATGGGCTAATCGTTGATCATAAGGTCCTACCCCAACCGCCAGCCATACAACACGTAGCGCGTTTTTCTTCGGGCGTTGTAACTGGACAAATGACTAAGTTGCTTGAATTGATAAAGAAAAAATTACTCCCGCACGACATAGGCCAATCGATATGAAATTAAAGGACATTAAAACCTGGGTAACCGTGCCACCAACCGGTATTGGCGGTTCGTTTTGGGTTATTGTTAAAATCACCACCGATAATGGCATCGAAGGTATAGGAGAGTGTTACGGCATTCCCGTTTCGGGCGATATCGCCTGCGCCATGGTAGAAGATACTTTCGAACGATTTATTGTCGGTGAAGACCCGCATCACATCGAGACATTATTCCGACGAGTCTACTCGGCAGGATTTACGCAACGCCCAGACGTCAGCATGATGGGGGTTTTCAGCGGCATCGAAATTGCGATTTGGGATATTTTGGGCAAGGCTCATGAACAACCGGTCTATCAATTGTTAGGCGGCCAGTTTCACCCTCGCCTACGCACCTATACTTACCTGTACCCTAATAATACGACTCCTGCTAAAGAGACTGGCGACGTTTACCACGATGGTGACGCCGCAGCCGAACGAGCACTCGAATATGTCGAAATGGGATTCACCGCAGTCAAACAAGATCCATCTGGTCCTTATAGCTTTCAGGGCGGACGTGAATTATCGATGCATGAATTGTCTCGCTGTGAATACAACATGAAACGCATCCGCGAAGCGGTCGGTGACCGAGCTGATATTTTATTCGGCACGCACGGCCAAATGACGACATCATCCGCCATTCGACTAGCCCGCCGCATCGAACCTTATGACCCATTATGGTTTGAAGAACCCTGCCCACCAGACCAGATGGATGCCATCAGTAAGGTAGCCAAAGCGACTTCTATTCCTGTCGCCACCGGTGAACGATTAACAACCAAAGTAGAGTTTCATCAAGCGTTGAAAGCTGGGGTTTCGATCTTACAACCAGACATCGGTCGTAGTGGTGGCATTTGGGAAACTAAAAAGATAGCGATGATCGCCGAACTTTATAACGCGCAGATTGCGCCTCATATTTACTGTGGCCCAATCGCTCATGCAGCAGCGACTCATGTTGCATTTTCGAGCCCAGCTTTTTTAATTCTAGAAACCATTCAAACTGAATTCCACGATGCGATAGTCAAAAAGCCACTAGTTTGGGAACAGGGATATATGCTGCCACCAACCGAACCAGGATTAGGCATCGAACTCAATGAGTCAGTTTTAGAAGAGCACCCTTACACTAGCGGTGGTCGACTACACCTCGAAATGTGTCAAACCCCATTAAGTTCAGCGAACGAGAAAATAATCACCGAGATTGAATAGCTCACATGTCAGAGATACGTCCCAACAAAATCAGCCTCGCCAACTGGAGACAATCTCCACTCAGTGAATGGGGTTTTCAGCATGTTCGTGAGCTACTACCGACTGAGAATATACCAGCAGGAAAGTCATCCACAGCGCTGCTATTGAAAAGTAATCCCTTGATTAATTCTATTCAGTTTAAGGGATCAGGGTCAAGTCAAATACCTTGGACACTGCATCAGTTATGCGAAGCATCCAATGGTAGCGCCTTGCTCATATCACAACATGGCAAGCTAGTGCATGAGTGGTATGCACACGACAGTGTCGCACATAACCCACACATTCTATTTTCGATTAGCAAATCGATCATCGGCACACTGACGGGTGTTTTCGTAGAAAACGGCCAGCTAGACGTGACAAAAAAAGTCGCGAGCTACTTGCCCGAGGTAAAACAAAGTGGTTTCGCCGAATGCACTATCCAGCAATTACTGGATATGACAACCAGTTTAAACTTTGAAGACTTCACTGCGAACCCATCGAGCAAGGTAGCTGAATATTGGGCATCGACTGGCTGGAATCCAATTGACAATAGCCAGTCAAGCTCAGGATTGCATGACTTCCTATTGTCACTCGATAGTGGGGCTAATTCGCATGGTGTTCGATACGAATATCAATCGCCCAACACTGATTTACTAGGCTGGGTATTAGAGCGCATTAGCGGTCAAACCATTGCCAGTTTATTGTCAGATTTAATTTGGCAACCACTACAAACAGAAATGGATGCCTACATCACTGTTGACCAAAAAGGTGCCGCGCGCAGTGCTGGTGGTATCTGCACTTTACCTCGTGACTTGCTGCGCTTCGGCGAAATGATTTTGAATCGTGGCCGAGTAGGCAACAATCAAGTCGTTTCTCAAGACTGGATTGAAAACTGCTTCAGTGGTGGCGATAAGGCACCTTGGCAAAACGGCGATTCGAGCGAAAGATTCCCCGATGGCGGCTATCGAAATTGCTGGTATCAAATAGGCAATGAAAACGGTGCACTCGCAGCTATCGGTTTGCACGGGCAATGGTTATACCTTGATCCAGTTGCAAACGTAGTAATCGTTAAAAACTCAGCGCAAGCCAATCCATTGAACGATTTATACGGGCCAATTCATATCGCTGCGTTTGAGGCGGTATGCAGCCGACTAATGAAAGCGACGGCATAATTACTCGCAGGCTATCTGTCCTACCTACACTCTTTGCGCCTAACGAGTAGGACGAATATCTTCGTCTCGATCGGTATCGAGCAGCTCGCGTATATTAGCAAGATCAGCCACAAGGGCTGAAACATGGTCGGTGGAAAGGTGTGCCAAAAATTGGGTCAATTTGGGCTCTAGGTTGACGATCGCCTGATCGCGAAAGCCTCGACCAGTGTCTGTAATCCAAACACATTTGCTTCGCCCATCCTTGGGATTGGGGCGAAAAACGACCAGACTGTTTTTTTCAAGGCCCGAAAGGGTGTGTGTCATTGTCGTTTTTGGAACCTGAAAAGCCCTGGCGAGTTCAAGGGGCGTTCGCCCATCGTGGACGTTCATAAGATGGTTTAACAACGCAAAATGTGACGTCAAAAAACCATCTGGCAACTGCCCATCCATCAAAGTTCGGCTAAGTTGGTTTATTTTTGCCATTTCGACGAACAATGAGAAACACAATGAAAGAGGTGCGCTATTCAATACTCAAATCCTTATAATTTTTGATTCAATTGACCATCTAGGACTAGGTGGAACTATTTCAGCGTAACCCAAACGCCCCAACATTTGAACTGTTTTGCCCTGTGCATTAAGTACACGATGAACCTTATTAAACATTTCAGTCATTTCCGCATATTCCTGCAATGCCTGACTGATCGGTTGGACTCCCACACCCAAAGCTGTTGTCGTTAGATTGACCCGCAGCCAATCGCGTCCGACATTCAATTGATCTATTCGAGTGTTGGATTTTGTAACCAACCACACATAGCCCATTGCCGTGTCAATATTAGACATAACAGCTTCAATGCCCTGCTGGTACCCCGATGACTCGGTATCGAGAGCCAATTCACGCGAAAAAAGGCCAGCCGCACTAAGACTATCAAACATAGGGCCACTGAAATCAATGCCATCAGGGTTGGCGTTGACTTCTGACTTGCCTATACGAAACAAGTCAACACTTTCTTTGTATGTGCGGGGGGTCTCAATCTCAATAGCTAAGGCCTCGTGGGTCAGTTTTCGCAACTTGGAAATAGTGTCAGTCTGGTTTGTTGTTGCAATGGTTACACCTGGTTGGTTGATATTTTCCAGGTCACTCAGCACCTCGTCAGGAACATTTCGGCTCAAGTCGAAAGGCTCTTTCAGTGATCTGCGTGACAGTACATGGGAAAACAACGGGTCTTTCTGAACGCTGGCATTTTTAACAAAGGTCATACTGGCGACTGGACGCTTATCTAGTTGGTTTTGATCATATCCCTGTGGGAATTCGTCGATAGACACCAAATACCCTTCTTCGGCTGCGGCCATTCGCAACAGCTCCAGAAAACAACCAAGACCAATGGTTATTTGTCGGTTAAAGGGATCCGTGTGAGGCAGCAATCGCTCGGTATCTGCATATAGTATGATCTTATTATCCTGTGAAAGATCAACTTCCCAAGGCTGCCGATTGTGTGGATTGGGCGCAAGAATCGCGAAAGAAAGGGCGCGTCGTCGCGGCTCATCATAACCGCCCGCCAATTTCCACGGTGCCAGTGCTTTGTTAGGTGTACGGGTCGAAAGAAAGGTCATGGTACCGACCGTTGCGGCAGCGATTGTGCCACCACCAATTATCCCAATGAATTTGCGTCTACTTATAGGCATTGCGAGCATTCCTTTAAAAAGTTAATAATACGATGTCGCACTATATAGTACGATATCGTACTATGTCAACTGCTCATGCTGAGTTGGTTATAAGTAAAGGCAAGGATCTTTATTTATTTCCTCACTGAACGGTTTAGAGATTATCCTTTATTGGGGTAACGACCGGCTCCTCACGATCTAACTGAGTCACCACTAGCCGTCTACTTTGGCGCACAGCGCGGGGAGAAAGCGGCCCCGCTGACATTTATAACGCCGATACTTACTACACCATTCAATTTGATACCACCATTACTGCTATTTCCTAATATACAGCCCCATATGTGGGTTGAATTCGCGTCAGTTAAAATACCGACGTTCACTAGCACTTACACAGCCATTTAGGTTCTGATTCAGCGCTCCAGGCTAAGGGCCGTTAAGACATCCACATTATGCAATTGATTGGTGCTGATATTGTGCAAAATGTAATTAATCGTTTAACCAATAATGGCCTTGGTCTCTAGATACTCATGAATGCCGGCCTCTCCCCATTCTCTACCGTTACCTGATTGTTTATAGCCACCAAAAGGCGCGTCCACTCTAAAGTACGCGCCTTGAATAAAGCATTGTCCAGCGCGTAATCGGCGCGCAATATCGATTGCTTCCGCTTTGTCACCGGCCCAAACGCCTGACCCTAAACCGTATTCAGTGCTGTTCGCAATGTCTACTGCTTCACCAACGGTATCGAAAGGAATCATACATAACACTGGGCCAAAAATTTCCTCACGTGCGATAGCCATGTCCCGAGTGACATTGGCAAAAATCGTCGGTTTAACATATGCCCCCGACGACAAACCTTCTGGCATACCTAATCCGCCAGTAACCAGCGTTGCACCTTCGTCGATACCGGTCTGAATGCCTACATCAACAGTGCGCTTTTGATTCGCAGACACCATTGGTCCCACAGTGGTGGTGGGGTCAAGCGGGTCGCCTGTAACGTGCTTGCTAGCTGCTTCTCTGGCAATATCGACTGCCTTTTCATAAACACTTCGTTGGACCAACATTCTAGTAAGCGCATCACAGGTCTGTCCCGTGTTGAGAAAAACATTATCTACGCCATAGGTTACTGCTGCATCAAGGTCCGCTTCTTTTGTGATAATAAGCGCCGATTTTCCGCCCAATTCTTGGCAAACGCGCTTGATTGTGGGCGCAGCATTCTCAGCGACCGAAATTCCAGCACGAGTAGATCCAGTAAACGACACTAGATCGGCTAAGGGATGAGAAGACATCATTGGCCCAACAACCGAACCTTGACCAGAGATTAGGTTAAACACTCCAGCCGGCAAGCCAACTTTATGAAAGATTTCAGTCATAATAAAGTCAACCGTAGGTGTTTCTTCTGAGGGTTTTTCTACCATAGTACAGCCCGCCGCAAGTGCAGGGCCAACCTTGCCAACCATTTGCAACAAGGGGTAATTCCAAGGGTTAATTAGCGCGCAAACGCCAACCGCTTCTTGCACCACAATCATCCCATCAGTTTCTTTAGTCTGTTCGGCTAAAGCTGCTAAGCCAGAAAAATATCTCATGGCCTCTATGGGGCCATCTATTTGCATCTCGGCAGCTAGGCTTCGTGGCACGCCTAAGGTTTCAACATGAGCGTCGATAAAGTCGTTTTTACGCAGCTCCATTTCATCGGCTATCGCGAGCATTAAATCGCGGCGCACCGATGCTGGGGTAGTTGACCAATGGGGAAAAGCAGCAGAAGCTGCTTCAAATGCACGATCCACATCGGCTCTTTCGGCTGAAGGGACCCGCGCGCACACCTGCTCCGTCGCTGGGTTTATCACTTCGTTTATATTTTGGCCGACTGGATCAACCCACTGGCCACCAATGTAAAACCGCTTGTATTCTTTCATGTATGTGTCTCTCTGCTTGGGCATCGAATGTGGCCAACTAATGTCCGTCACATGATAATGTAACCTTTGACTGGGAGGAAGGACATTACCGATTCACACATTTAGAGCCATCTCCTGCAGGGGCACTTTCGTTCAGTACAGCGAACCTAGCAAGGCTCGTCTTATCGTTTAAAAGCCATCAGCATAACGCCGCTTGCTATCAAACCAATGCCTGTCCGTTCTCGCATTTTCGGCGCCACATGGACGGACGCTCACAAAGAAATATAATGGTAAAAACGGCGAATAAGACCAGACTAAACTTGTCAATTGTTGCGACCTTCGACGCATCACCTAACTGAAGAGCCCAAAAATAGCAGACCCATGAGGCACCAGTAGACAGCCCAGCGAGGGTAAGGAAAGTCCAGATTTTAGTTGTGAGTTTTAATGGATTACTGCAATTGCCAGCAAACCATACAAAAGCAAATAGAGTGATGATGATGACGGCAGTTCGAACTAGAGTCCCGAGATCTGAATCAACGTCTCGGATGCCTATTACTGGCTAGACTGAACGTCTACCAGGGTGCACAGCCTAGTGCGAAAGCAGCCCCGCTAACATTTATAACGCCTATACCTATGTTTTGATCGACCCTAGGAGCCGGTAGGATTTTAAATGTACCTGAACTAACCGCTTACCGCATCACATTTTGTGAGCGCCTATCATCAGCCGCTCGAATACCGAATACCGCTCTGCAATACCCTCTGTTGACGGTTCGCGGTTCACGCTGATCCAGACTTCATTCGGGAATCCTGCTGCCAGTTCGGCGGTATAAGCGCATTCGTCATCTGCTGCTTCACGGGCTGCTTTCGGCGATGGTGCCCCAAGATCTTCGATAAAATGCCGGATGAGTTCTTTCTGGATACCCTCATATTCGTGTGGCTCGATGTGGCAAACTTCTGCAATGGTGCAGCGACCATACGACTCGACTGAAACAAACGAATTGCCGCAGTGACACGGTGTAGTTCTGTGGCCCGTGGCCAGATCGCAGACTGCATAACCGCCCGAAACCATCCATTCGCCATCTTCGGCAGCACCGCCTTCCGCTGCGTAGACATGCGCGTCAGAGTCATCAAGTCTTACTGCTTTAAGGAATTTCATAGGTTGGATGAACAAGAGAAGTGAGTGCTTATAATAGAACCTACCTGTACCAAAGTATAGCAAGAGTCTTGACGTAAACTAAAGGAGGCAATATTGTTTGAAATCTATATTTAGTTAGAATTCTTGTTTTTTCACTTCATGCAAATGCACCACCGAGATGTATGAGAAATTCCCCGATAGGGCTTTAACCCATTCGTTTGATCACCGATTACTGCGTGTGAGCGACCCTTTGCTTCTTGTTCCAGCCAGTGAGGGGCTTATTACAGAATTTCTGTACAAATAGATATTGCCTTTAGCTTAATTCCGCTATATCTTGCGCGGCACAAAAAGGTGTCCACTCAGGTGGATTAAACGGGAAGTCGGTGCGAATTTTTTTCGAGTTCAATCCCAACGCTGCCCCCGCAACGGTAAACAGATAGTGCAACATGAATACCACTGAGTTAATCCTTGGGAAGGTTTGTTGTTAGATTCAAATTGAATCAGTCTGTGAGTCCGGAGACCGGCCTTTGCGATAAGTGATATTACGGCGGGTTTTATCCAAGTTTAATGAAATCATTAACCTTTCCGCTTTGGTATCTTGAATTTTTTATTTCATCGGTACGGGCGGTACCAGGGGTTATTATCATCAAAACGCTCTCAAAAGTATTTCTTCCTATCCTATTAGTAGGTTCATCAGCATCGTTTGCCAATAACGATGACGACGGCCTTTATATTGTTATCACCCCTTCTGGTATCGAACAACCCAGAGAGGCGGCGAACACTAGTATTACCGTTATCGACCGCAAGACTATAGAAGCATCTAACGCTACTTCTGTATCTGAATTACTTCGTGGTCAGGCCGGGTTACATGTCAGTGACATTTTTGGTGATGGTAGCCAGGCTACGGTCGATCTACGTGGTTTTGGACCAGCAGCATCGCGTAATACATTGGTATTGCTCGATGGTCGACGATTGAATAATTCTGCCGACAGCGCCGCTCCTGATTTATCATTAATCGACATGGATGATATCGCGCAGATCGAAATACTACAGGGTAGCAGTGGCGTTTTGTATGGTAACCAAGCTGTCGGCGGCGTGATTAATATCATTCGTAAAGATACTCTCGAAGACTCGGCCAGTGCTAGTGTTCGAATGGGTAGTTTTAATTCCACGCAGTTGAGCGTATCTGGTAAGAAAGTATTGGGCCGCAATAGTATTTCGGCTTCGGTATCGGATCGTAAATCTGATGGCTTTCGCGATCACAACGAATCAGAAAACCGTCGTATATCAGTTCGAGCCGAGCGCGTCCAAAGTGGTTATACCGCCTATGCCGAGCTTGAATCTGTTGATGATAAAATCCAAACCCCTGGCGCATTACTGCTGACTGAGCTAAACGCGAGTCGAACACAGTCACTTAGTTTTTATGCCAACGATTTCTTCGACACTAAAACCAAAATGTTACGTCTGGGCATGGAAAAAAATATTGCTGATACTGGAACCTTTGTCATTGATTTTTCTGCCCGAGATACCGACCGAGAATTTATCCAATCATTTCGTCCTACCGTTGGTACGTTCTTATCCACACAAGATCGTAAAACACGAAACGTTTCCACGAGCTATCGAGTCGTTCCTCTTGAGGCTGGAAATCTCATCAACTATGTTGTCGGCTTCGACTACGAAGATACCGACTATGAACTAGTCTCGTCGATCGGGCCTCAGCCAATGCTTCAGACCATTCAGGGTTTATTTGTATCGAGCCTATGGTCTGTTGGTGAACATAGCCAGATAGATACAGGGGTGCGTTATAGCGAGCAGCTGGCTGAAAGTGCCGGTGTTAACTTTGATGACTCTGGTATCGTCGTAGTTAACTTAGGTTTCAGCCATCAAATCGATCAGCTCAAGTTATTTGCCCGCGCGGATCAGAACTTTCGCTATGCCACTGTAGGCGAACACACCAATGTACCTTGGGGGTCAACTCCTGGCCTGAAAACCCAGAAGGGCCTATCCATCGAAATCGGTGCCGAACACAATCGAGCCAGTAGTCGCTATAGAGCAACGTTGTACCAAATCGACTTAGAGGATGAAATCGCATTCGATTCATCTGGTTTCAGCAATCTCAATCTCGACGAAACAAAACGCACGGGCATTATTCTCGAAGCTTCCAATCAGTGGTCGGAGCAATTCAATTCACGCATCAGCCTGACCAACCTCAATGCTGAAATCACCGACGGTAGCTTCAAAGGCAAAAATTTGCCTTTGGTTCCCGAGCAAACCCTACGGATTGATGGATCGTATCAGTACAACAGTGCGACCCAAATCGGTGTTGAATACATAGCCGTCAGTGATCAAACCCTTGGCGGTGACTTTGCCAACCAGCTTGAAAAATTGTCTTCCTATGACGTCGTCAATTCCCATATTAGCTACCAGCAAAAAAACTGGAGCCTTGGGTTTCGTATCAATAATCTACTCGACCAAAAATACTCAGAGACAGGTAATCAGTTTACCGATTTTTCAGCATGGCCAGCCGTCAACAATTACGCATCATTTTTTCCATCTCCCGGACGTAATTTTTGGTTAAACTTCAAAACTAAGTTTTAACCTAGACAAGGGCCCGTTAGCTGGGCCCTCGGCAACCCTGGAATAGGTATATGCATCGAAACCCGAAAAGCTGGCTAGCTCACTTAACCCTGTCTGGGTTGAGTCTGTTGCTGCTCGGGTCTTCGGCAGACGCCTCGATTAAGGGCATTATTTCTCTGGACCTGTGTACCGACTGGATGCTGTTACGCTACGCCGATCGGGCACAGGTTCGTGCCTTTTCCCCATTGCTCTATCGCTATCAGGCTGACTGGGTTCCGGATGGATTGCCAGTGCATGATGGTAGCCTTGAGCATATTCTACAGCTTGAGCCTGACCTCTTGATTGCTGGTGAATACAATGCCATTCTGTTAAGAAAGCGCTTGGTGCAACTGGGTAAAAGGGTAGAGGTTCTGCCGTTACCTGAAAACTTGCCTGGCATAAAAAACTACCAACGTCAGTTTTTATCGATTATTCAGGTTGATGAAAAAACTGTTGCGCCTGAACTTGCTGCTGAGTTTCCGCGTAAACAAAAGACGCTGTTGCTACTCGGCGCGAATGGCATCGGCACCGGACGCAATACGTTGGAAAACGATCTGTTGGTCAAAGCTGGCTGGGATAATTACATTCAACATTCGGGTTATGTCAATTTAGAGCTAGAAAAAATCGTCGCTGACCCACCTGATGCGATTTACTGGTCTGCACCCGCATCAAATTCACTGGCAAATTTATTCGCAGGTCATCCGGCCATTCGTTCCATTACCAAAAACTCGATGTTATCATCTGATGAGCATTGGCGTTGGCAATGTCCAGGGCCATGGAGTTTGGATTTAATCAAAAGATTGTCGGCATGGAAAAATATCTAAACCCCCTTTTAATCATGTCTCTGCTGGCGGTTACCTTGGCATCCCTCAGCTTCGGCACAATTGACCTTAACGCCTTTACCGGGTTGATGGATTGGTTTGCGGAATCCGACTCTCGTGAAGCCCTAATTGTGGGTGAAATCAGGTTGCCCAGAACACTACTGGCTTTAATTGTCGGCGCTGCGATGGGTTTGTCCGGTGCCGCCTTACAAGG
>JBLHID010000030.1:0-22264 GCA_047615545.1 Polaribacter sp. | reverse complement strand
GGTGATATCGGCAAAACCAAAACCGGTAATGACGGTGTCGGGGTACTTTTTAATGCTGTATGGCATTGCGCGAACCAGCGTCGAATTCATTCGGCTGCCTGATGCGCATATTGGCTATTTGATGCAGACAGACTGGCTTACAAAGGGCATTGTGCTGTCAGTACCTATGATCCTAGCAGGACTAATTATGATCGTTTATGCACGCAAAAAAGGCAGCCATGCAACCCTATCTTGATTTAATGCAGCACGTGTTGGACAGTGGGACCGAGAAAACGGATCGCACTGGCACCGGCACTCGGTCAGTTTTTGGGCATCAAATGCGCTTTGACTTGAGCCAAGGTTTTCCGCTGATAACCACTAAGAAACTACACTTACATTCGATTATTCATGAACTGTTGTGGTTTTTGCAGGGTGATACGAATATTGCCTATTTGAAGCAAAACAATGTTCGGATATGGGACGAGTGGGCTGATGATGAGGGTAATTTAGGACCGGTTTATGGCGAGCAGTGGCGATCATGGCAGGCGCGTGATGGACGCGTTGTTGATCAAATTCAGCAGCTAATCGAGCAAATAAAAACAAATCCAGATTCGCGTCGGCTCATCGTCAGCGCTTGGAATGTGGGCGAAATCGATAAAATGGCCTTGCCTCCTTGCCATGCTTTTTTTCAGTTTTATGTCGCTGATGGACGGTTATCCTGTCAGCTATATCAGCGCAGTGCGGATATTTTCCTGGGTGTGCCTTTTAATATTGCCTCTTATGCGTTGCTGTTAATGATGGTGGCACAGGTGACAGACTTAGAGCCGGGTGATTTTGTGCATACGTTAGGCGATGCGCATATTTACAACAATCATTTAGATCAAGCTAAATTGCAGCTGAGCCGTGCTACCTACCCGTTGCCCAAGATGGTTTTAAACCCCAAAGTGAGTAGCCTGTTCGATTTTCAATTTGAAGATTTTGAATTGAAAGACTACCAAAGCCACGACCACATTAAGGCAGCGGTAGCGGTTTGATATACGGACCGTTTCGTTTCGGTTAGATTAGATAGATTATTTTTTCTCAAATTAAAGGCATTCTTATGACAGACTCAAGCCTCAATGATATTAAGGTCAACGTCCAAACTCGGTATATCGAAGATCAGTCGAACCCTGACAAAAACTATTATATTTTCGCGTACACCATCACTATTGTTAATCAAGGACAGCAACCCGCTCAACTGTTAACACGACATTGGGTCATCACGGACTCTAACCACAAAGTACAGGAAGTGAGAGGCGATGGCGTGATTGGCGAGCAGCCAATTTTGAAGCCGGGTGAACAGTTTGTTTATACCTCGGGCACCATGTTGGAAACTTCTGTCGGCACGATGAAAGGCAGTTACCAAATGAAGGCAGATGATGGCCTTCAGTTTGATGCCATGATTGAAGAATTTGTGTTATCAACACCGCGAACGTTGCACTAGAAAGCCTATTTGCGATGAGGGCTGATTGATGGCTGTCTATGCTATTGGCGATGTGCAGGGATGTTATTCACAGCTGTTGCGTCTGCTTGATAAAATAAAATTTGAGCCAGCTAATGACTCGTTATGGTTTTGTGGTGATTTAGTCAATCGTGGCCCAGAATCACTGCAAACATTAAGGTTCATCAAGTCATTGGGTGACCGAGCGGTATCGGTGCTGGGTAATCACGATATGCACTTATTGGCGCTCTATCACTGTAAACAAAAGCTCGATAAAAGTGATACTTTGTCGCAGGTGCTCACTAGCCCAGACTGTGATGAGTTAATGGCTTGGTTGCAAGCCCGCCCGCTGGCTCATTATGACAGTTCACTCAAAACAATCATGATGCATGCCGGTGTCCACCCAAACTGGGACCTAGAGCAGACGCTCGCACGCTCTCTTGAGATAGAGCAAATGTTACAGGGTGGAGAGAGCCGCTTATTCTTCGAGAAAATGTATGGCGACTCGCCTGACCTTTGGTCAGATGATTTAACTGGACTTGACCGGCTTCGCTGTATTACCAATGTGTTTACCAGAATGCGATTTCTAACCCCTGATTATCGACTCAACTTCTCTGCTAAAGGCGCACCCGAACAACACAGCGATTCTGATTTAACGGCTTGGTATCACTTAAATGGCCAACTGGATCCGAGTGTGAAAGTGGTTTTTGGGCATTGGGCGACATTGGCTACTGGTCAATATGGTAGGCACTTTGCGACTGATAGCGGATGTGTTTGGGGCCAATGTTTGACGGCGTTGCAGATAGATACGACTGAGCCTTGTTGGCATAGTATTAACTGCCATAAATAACCTAGAAAAACGCATTGAATTCTAATAGATGATTAGTGAAATGACTCAACAGGTTGCCAACTACTTTCAATAAATTTTAATTTTTTCGGACATATTTCATAAATGAGTAGGAGTGAGGATTTTTTTCGTCGGCCTCATAATCTTCTCGAAAGTCTTCGACCCACTCGGTCATATCCATTTCCGGAAACCAGGTATCACCTGAGAAGGTATGGTGGATCTGGGTTAAATACAGAGCATCTGCTTGCGTTAGCGTTTGTAGATAAAGGCTAGCACCACCAATGAGCATGGCTTCTTGTTCTTCGTCAGAGACCAGTGACATCGCTTCTTCGATACTATTGGCGACATCACATCCCACGGCGCTAAAAGCACTGTCTCGAGTGACAATGATATTTTGACGGCCAGGCAGTGGTCTGCCGATCGACTCGAATGTTTTACGTCCCATGATGATGGGCTTGCCCATAGTGGTTCGTTTGAAAAAGGCGAGGTCAGCAGGTAGGTACCAGGGAAGCGCGTTATTACTACCAATGAGACGGTTTTCGTCCATCGCCCAAATAAGTGAAAGTTGTGGTTTAGTCATTTGAATCCTGGCTAAGTTTGACACTGGTTAGTCGAGCGAAATCTTCACCGGTCAAACATTCTGCGCGAAGACTTCGGTCTATTTGAGCTGCTTCGAAACAGCTTGGGTCGATCATTTTCTTGAGTGAATTAGAAATCGTTTTTCGGCGTTGTCCAAAAGCTGTTTTGACTATTAATGAAAATAGCTCAAAGTCGCGCACTTCTATAACTGGCTTAGGGTGTGGTATTAATTTAATAATGGCCGAATCAACTTTTGGTGGTGGCGTGAAGGACTGAGGTGGCACGTCGATTAGATATTCGCATTGGCAGTAGTACTGCATCATTATCGAGAGTCGGCCATAATTTCTATCGCCGACATTCGCGACGATACGCAGTGCGACCTCTTTTTGTACCATGAAGTACATATCTTGAATATGGGATATCGACTCCATCAAATGAAACATGAGGGGCGTCGAGATGTTGTAGGGCAGGTTGCCTACGATCCGATATAGCTGTTCATCGGTACCGGCTAGTGCCTTTAAATCGAACTCCAAAATATCGCAATTGATGATATCGAGAACGCCATATTTGGCGGCTCCTCGTTGCAAGATAGGAATCAAATCACGGTCGAGTTCCACGGCTATTAATTGCTTGCATTGTGCCAGCAGAGGAAAAGTCAACGCGCCTCGTCCTGGCCCAATTTCTAATAACTTGTCACTTTCAGCGGGTGCAATAGCACTCACCATTCGACCAATGATATTTTGATCATGCAAAAAGTGTTGACCGAATCGTTTACGTGCTTGAGGCATAATTATTTCTGGTAGTGATTGTTACGGTTAATTTATTTCAGCTGATTTGCGGTGGTCAATTTGTTGCAGTTAATTTTCGGCAGTGAATCTGAAAGATCGCTGAATTAATCGCAGCAATTAAACTGCCCGCATTCGCCTTGCCGCTTCCAGCCAGATCCAGAGCGGTGCCATGATCGACAGAGCTGCGGATAATAGGTAGGCCGAGCGTGGTGTTAATTGCGTTATGAAACCCAGCATGTTTTAGCACAGGTAAACCTTGGTCGTGATACATCGCTAAAACGACATCAGCATCGGCAAGGGCCGTTGGTGTGAATACCGTGTCAGCAGGGTACGGGCCGCTGACATTCATGCCTTTAGATTGCAGTATTTCAATAGCAGGGATAATCGACTCGATCTCTTCGTGACCCAAATAACCATTTTCACCAGCATGAGGGTTGAGTCCGCATACTTTAATATGAGGATTGTCGAGGCCAAATCGTGAGCGTAGGTCGTGATCAACGATTTCGCTGATTTCAATAATTAACTCAGCTGTAATAGTGTCGGGCACAGCGCGTAAAGGCATATGGATGGTAGCCAGAGCCACTCTTAAACTGTCGGTTGCGAGCAGCATTACTGGTTTTTTAACACCGCAAATATTGGCAAGATATTCGGTGTGCCCACTAAATGGAATGCCTGCTTCGTTGATGATATCTTTTTGTACGGGTGCTGTGACCATGGCATCAAACTCACCTGACAGGCAGCCTTTGCAGGCTCGGTCGAGGGTTTTGAGCACGTAGTCTGCATTGTGTTTATTTAACTCACCCGCTTTACAGGGCGACCCTAAAGGTATGTGCAACACTTCTAGCAGGTCGGGGTCTGTATTGCCTGGGTTGGAATCGTAATCGATGGTTTGTTGGGTTGCGCCTAGCTGTTTGGCACGTTGTATTAGTAATTCTTTATCACCAATTATTACGAGCCTAGCATCAAAGGTATGGGCCTTGATCTGGGCGATTATGTCTGGGCCAATTCCCGCAGGCTCGCCGCTGGTAATCGCTATGCAAGGCTTGGTTTGAAGAAGTGAGGGTGAGCTAGACATCAAGCGCAGTGTCAGCACCAGAAATGACGATATAAGCTTCATCTCTTAACCGCTGTTGCCACCTTTGAAAGACTTCTCTTTGCTTTTGTAGCAGCAACTGCTCGCGAATCTTATTGCGTTTGACTTCGACTGTTTCATCAAGCATACGGCGCCCTGTGACTTCGACAATATGCCACCCAAATGATGACTTGAACGGCTCGCTGACCTTGCCTAGCTCTAGTGTATTGGTAATCGTTTGGTATTGATCTACCGTCGCACCTGGCGCCATCCAGCCTATGTCGCCACCTGCAGCCCGCGAAACATAGTCGACAGAATGTAATTTTGCCAATGTTGCAAAATCTTCGCCGTTCAATATACGTTGGCGTAATTCGACCAAGCTGTTTCTGGCTGCCTCCTCGCTAATGAGTTGATTGGCTCGGATCAAGATATGTCGTGATTTAGTTTGCTTTGTGAGTACCTGGTCAATCGCGCGGCGATCGTTCAGCGTTACGATGTGAAATCCACTCGGGCTGCGCAAAGGCCCAGCATAATCACCAGGCTCCATTTTGAGTACAGCATCGGAAAACAGTCCCGGAATTTCTGCCCTGCTACGCCAACCGAGGTTGCCACCTTGTAACGCAGTTTCTCCGGATGACCGCTCGGTGGCCAGTTGGTCAAAGTCAGCACCCTTGTGAAGCTGAGCCAAAATATCTTGGGCGGATTCCAGTGCGATATTTATCTTTTCTGGTGAGGCAGCGTCAGGCAAAGCGATTAGAATGTGAGAAATTTTATATTCGTTTTCTTCCACGTTATCGCTAGTTCGCTCAATAAATTCATTTAGTTCAACTTCGCTGATGTCAACCGTACGTGCAGTGTATTGACGACGTAATGTGCCTAATAACATTTCTTTACGAATATTTTCTCGGTACTTGTTATAGCTAACGCCTTTAGAAAGCAATAACGCTCTGAATTCGGTTAAGGTTTTTTGATTGTTTCTGGCGAGGTTTATCATTGTCTGATTGAGCTGACCGTCGCCTATTCTAATGCCTCGTTTCTTAGCTTGTTGAATCAAAATTGACTCGTTGATCATCAGTTCCATTAATTGTCGGTTAAGTGATTTTACTTCGGGTAAACGCTGTTTCTTTTGAGCGAATTCGGCTCGAATTATCTCTAGCCGATTATTCACTTCACTGCGCGTAATAACGTCTTCGTCGACAATCGCTACGATGGCATCAATTGAGATTGGCGCGGCTAAAACCTGCGGTGTGAAAAGGCTGTAGGATAAAAGTAGCCATACAAACAGCCGTGTAAATAGTGATGTAAATAGAATCATTGGTTCTTGCCATGGTTGAAGTAAGTCGCTGAATTAGTTATGAGCGACTTCCTAAAAGTTAGGGTTGTAGCCAGGAATAGCGTTTGTCAGCTGGCTGTCTAGTATTCGGCCCGATTGTCCCAGCCCTTCTAACGTAAACTCAAAAAATACAGCGTTATCGGTTTTGGTGAACGTATCGTTGCTGGTTTGACTGACGAGTATTTTAATCCCCCAGCAGCAGGATTCATAGTTTACGCCAAATAAATTCTCAATGGGTTTATCCTGCAATATTGATTTCGAATACTTCGCTACCATCATCCAACGCGGATTGATCGGATAGACCATGGATACAGCAGCTTGTTCCAGCACCGTATCGCTAAAAAAGTAATCTAGATTAGCAGCAAAACCATCATGCAGGTGCTGAACCGATAATGTCTTTTGTGATAATTTTTTGGTCGTTGGTTGATAAACCAGTTTCGTGTTTATCAATAAGTTCTGGTTTGGCCTGATTGTTGTCTCTGAAATGATATTGGATTTGGAGTCGGTTTGGGGTGTGTTGCCACTAATCTGAACGCGTCGGTCATCTGCGTAGAAGATTTGACCAATGCGTGAATAGAGTAGTTCTGCGCCTGAGTTACTATCTAAAATACGTGTGCCAATCCCCAACGACACCTGATTCGCGTCGCCGATTCGATCAGACCCATTAAATCGATTGGATTCGAAAAAATTATCGTAGGTATCCGATAGTACCGCCGAATCAAATACTGGAATATTGCTTTGGTCCATATACGGTGTATGCAGAAAATAAAGCCGTGGTTCTAATGTCTGAGTCCAGTCGGTTCTGATACTCATTTCTCGATCAAAAAACAATCCAGTATCAAGGCTGAGGATTGGAATGTCGCGCTGAATCGAATTGGCTCCCAGGCTGTTTTTGTCTAATTGGTAATCAGAAAGGGCATATTCAAGCTTCGATTTGAAAAAGTACCCACTATCTGATTGCTCCCAGCTGAGATAAGTCAATAAATGGGTACGATCACCCACGACGTTGCTATTACTCTCATGGTCAAACCGC
The DNA here is from genome assembly GCA_047615545.1 of Polaribacter sp. GTDB lineage: Bacteria > Pseudomonadota > Gammaproteobacteria. The sequence goes on along the minus strand of JBLHID010000030.1, from coordinate 15,153 downwards.
ACCCATTCGTTGCTAGTGTTGAATTGGATACCATTGTCGAATGTTTTAAATCGACTATTAACCGTCAAGCGTGGGAGCCGACGATAAGGGCCGCTAGCCACTGCTAAGTTAGGATCAGGCGTTTGATAAGCCTGAAAGAGCAAGCTACTTTGCCATAGTTCGACAAGGTAATTTAGCGTGACATGACGTTCTAAATGTACGACATCATCAGTGCTATCACCCAGTGAGTCAAAGTCATCGAAGAAGGTACTATCAGACACTTCGCGCCAGGTAATATCAGCGGTGATATTCGAACCTAAATCTGCCTTATGTACCCATTTTTGAAACCAGCGACTATCATTTTCCTTATCGTCATCAAGGTGAGAAAGTTCAATTTGTCCAGCGTGATTTCTAAAAAGGTATCGATTCTCAGTATTGAGTTGCAGACCTCGATCAGCGTACCAGGCTGGCGTGATAGTGGCATCCATATTAGGCGCAATGTTCCAATAGACTGGGACAGATAGACTACCCCCATTCGTATTAGAGAAGCCTATGGTCGGCGTTAAAATACCCGACATACGCCTATCATCAATCGGAAACTGAAGGTACGGCAGGTAAAGCACCGGTAGGTCTTGGATATATACAGTGGCATGTTTGGCAGTGCCTCGACCTGACTCTTGGTTGATGTCGAGTTGATCAGCCGTCATATGCCAGGTGCTGTTACCAGGATCGCATGTCGTGTATTGAATGTCTTTGTAACGGCTAAGCGAACCTTTCAATTGGATGACTTCATTCGCAGTGCCTCGAATATGCTGCTCTGGTAAAGTAAATGAAGAGGATGCAAAGTAAGCCGACTGGTCTCTATGATTCATCGTCATGGATTCAGTTTGTAACCGATAATCAGGACTTTCGAATGTCACATTACCGGAGGCCTTGACTTGATCGGTCTCATTGTTGAGGGATAGCCTATCGGCGGTTAAAGATAGAGCAGGTCGGGTGAGTTTTACCTGTCCGCCAAAATTAACGACATCATTGGTTTGACGAAACATAAAATTCGACTCAATCTCGGTCGCGTCGGTGACGTCTGAGCTGATTGCCTCGATTGGTGTAAAGCTAAGTGCTTGACACAGCCCCCAGTTTTCCTCTGCCCAAGCTACATTGCTGAGGGAGCTCGCTAGCAGGAGAAGTGAATAAGGCAAACAGCGAAGTAAAGGCAAGACGATCCGTGCATTGAAAAGATTAGAATGATGTCCTTCGCCATCGGCGGCGAACAGCCATAATCTAGCAGATTTTGGCTACCGCTGCCTTATAATCCTTTGAGAGTGAAGACACCAATATCATTTATTACTAGGTTGACGGCCTGATTTAATCGACATAGGCTGCGCGACAACTATTTTGTCAAACCAACCCTATCCAAGGAGCATTGAAATGAAATGTAAAGCAGCAGTTGCCTGGGAAGTTAAGAAGCCTTTAGAAATCGAGGAAGTTGAAGTTGAAGGCCCGCGTGAGGGTGAAGTTCTACTGAAAGTGATTGCTTCGGGTGTTTGTCATACCGATGCGTTTACCTTGTCGGGTGATGATCCTGAAGGTGCTTTCCCCGCGATCTTAGGCCATGAAGGTGGTTGTGAAGTGGTCGAGTGTGGTCCTGGCGTGAAGGATTTAAAAGTGGGTGATCACGTTATCCCCTTATATATTCCAGAGTGTGGTTCTTGTGAGTATTGCAATTCCCCTAAAACGAATCTGTGCCAGTCAATCGCGTCAACAGTTTGGACGGGTTATATGCCTGACGGTACGCGTCGTTTCTCGAAAAATGGTAAAGCAATCCACCACTACATGGGTTGCTCTACCTTTAGTGAATATACTGTTGTGCCTGAAATTGCATTAGCCAAAATCAACCCAGCTGCACCGCTCGACAAAGTTTGTTTGTTGGGTTGTGGTGTTACCACTGGTATTGGCGCAGTGTTGAATACAGCTAAAGTAGAGCCCGGTTCAACTGTCGCAGTGTTCGGTTTGGGCGGTATAGGTTTATCGGCCATTCAGGGCGCGGTGATGGCTAAAGCGAGTCGAATTTTGGCAATTGATATTAACCCGGGCAAGTGGGAAATTGCGAAAGCACTCGGCGCTACCGATTTTATCAACCCGAAAGAAGTCGATGGTTCTATTAGTGAATATATTCAGGAATTAACCAGCGGTGGCGTCGACTATTCGTTTGAATGCATCGGCAATGTACATGTCATGCGCGATGCACTCGAATGTACCCATATGGGTTGGGGTGTCTCAACGGTTATCGGCGTTGCCGGTGCTGGACAGGAAATTAGCACGCGTCCATTCAATTTAGTGGTTGGCCGCAGGTGGCAGGGTACTGCCTTTGGTGGTGTGAAAGGCCGTTCGGAGCTACCTGGTTATGTTGATCGTTATATGGCAGGTGAAATCGAGCTAGATTCGATGGTGACTCACACCATGCCTCTAGAAGATATTAACCGCGCTTTTGACCTGATGCATAGCGGCGAGAGTATTCGCTCCGTTATCATTTTTTAGCTCTATATATTAGCTCTATATCAATTAGCCCTATATCAATTAGCCCCGAATTTATTAAACCGGTTTTTATCAGGCCGGTTTAATTTTAGAAGTGAAGACGAACATGAAAGAGATCGAAAGTGTTAAAGAAAATGGTGGGTACCTAAAACGGTACACCCACGAATCCAGCGTTAACCAATGCGAAATGACCTTTTCGGTTTTTCTGCCACCACAGGCAGAGACCGAAAAAGTAGCGACGTTATATTGGCTATCGGGCTTAACCTGCACGGACGACAATGCGCGCACCAAAGCAGGCGCTCAGCGTTATGCTGCGCAACATGGTATAGCGATTGTGTTTCCTGATACCAGCCCACGTGGCGAGCAAGTTGACGATAAACCTGACCGTTATGATCTTGGGCAGGGTGCAGGATTTTATGTGAATGCAACCGAGGCACCTTGGTCGAATCACTATCAAATGTATGACTATGTTGTGAGTGAGCTGCCAGCACTAGTCGAAGCGAATTTGCCCTTATTACCAGGTGTTAAATCGGTTAGTGGACACTCGATGGGTGGCCACGGCGCGTTGATCTGTGGATTGAAAAATCCGGGTGCGTTTCGGTCGGTGTCAGCTTTTGCGCCCATTGCTAACCCCGTTAATTGTGATTGGGGTAAAGGCTGTTTTGGCTTGTATCTCGGAGACAATGAGGCCGATTGGCAAGCTTATGATGCGACTTGTCTTGTGAATGGTGGTGCGACTGTGTCTGATATTTTGATCGACCAGGGTGGCGCCGACGACTTTTTGCACGAAGGGCAATTGTTACCCGAAAACTTCAAAGCTGCCTGTGATGCAAAAGGACAATCTTGTACGGTCCGAATGCAACCTGGCTATGACCATAGCTATCATTTTATCGCCAGCTTTCTGGCTGATCATTTTGAGTTTCACGCAAAGTACCTGAAGTAGTTATATCGATTATCGCGTCTCAATTATTGAACATAGGCTAAAGAAAGCTCAATTAAGTCCAGGCGCAGTCTTATGTGCCTGGGCTTATGGCTTAAAGCCTTAAGGCTTTAATGGCTTGCGCATCGATGGGCATTGGCTCGGCTTAGCGAGCGTTTTCCACCACTCTGAATTGGCCGGTTGTTGTAATATTTGTTGGTGATCGTGAAACGCGTAACGCTGTTGATGCCGCTGTAAAAACCCCCAAGACTTGGCCTTTGCGCCATGTATAAACAACGTCCAACATTCAATGTCATCAATCAGGTTTATGCGATGAAACTCCCTACCGTTAATCCAGTTAAAACTGCCGGCTTCGATAGTTTGGCTGCGTAGTTGATTGTCTTCGCTGGCGTCAGCCATTCGAACCTCTTCGTATCGACCGGAAAGTAAAAAAGAACAGGCTGATTGCCATGGATGGTTATGTAATCCACGTCCAGGGTCACTGGCGATAAATCGGTGCAGGTATATTTGGCAACCAAATGGCAACCTGAGCAAATGATAGCGTTCCAGATAAGGTGCTTTATCCGGACCATTGATAATGCGGCATCGACAATAAGCAGACAGTTTAAACAGAATTCGATTGATAATAGACATGAAAGCTCCTTGATTTCGAATGTGAAGCTATTATCCTGTTCTGCTGGCTCATGAGGTGAGCCAGTGTCTAGGAAACTTGCAAAAACACGATAGAGAGTCAATCAATAATGGATAGAACCGAGCGCTTTCACATGATCGATCAAATGCTCTGTAACCAGACAAGCGTCACTCTGGATCAGTTCTTACAGGCATTGGAAATATCGCTAGCCACCTTTAAACGTGACCTAGAGTATATGCGCGACAGGCTCGCCGCCCCCATCGTATGGAACCGAGATCTAAATGCCTATAGCTATGACCAAAGCGAGGTTGAATCCAGCCAATATCAACTACCTGGTCTGTGGTTTAGCACGGGAGAGATTCAAGCATTACTCACCATGGATGCTTTGCTGGAAAGCTTGCAGCCAGGTATGTTAACGAGCCACATCAAGCCGTTGCGCTCTCGAATTAGAATGCTGCTCGATAAGGGCGATCATAGTGCTGACGAAATTGCTAAACGTATTCGTATCCTGCCTGCTATGGCAAAGTCCATTAGCACACAGCATTTTCAAACCATCAGTCAGGCTTTGCTCAACCGTAAACGCCTGATGATGACCTACCATAATCGTCAGGACGGTAGTGAAAGTAGCAGAGAAATATCACCACAAAGACTCACCCGCTACCGCGATACCTGGTACCTGGATGCCTGGTGTCACCTCAGAGAGGGTTTGCGCAGCTTCTCGGTTGATGCCGTTCGGCAATTAGAAATAATAGCCCTACCAGCAATAGATGCTGATGAGAATCAACTCAAAAAAGAACTTGAAAGTGGCTACGGTATTTTTTCAGGCGTCGACACTGAGCTCGCGGTTTTACGCTTTAGCCCAAAGATAGCGCGTTGGGTGTCTGATGAACATTGGCACCCAGAGCAAACAAGTGAGTATGACGAAAAAGGATATTTCATCCTTCGGGTGCCCTACAGTAATGATACTGAGTTGTTGATGGATATACTAAAATATGGCGCGCAAGTTGAGGTGCTCGAGCCGCCTAAATTGCGTGATAAGGTGTCGGAAGCTATTGCTGGTCTGGTAAAGCTGTATTCGAATTAGCGGTCGTCTCCAAAAAATGCACTTTTCGGCTATTGAGCGGTTAACGATTTTTAAGGTGTGATTGAGCTACCAAAGGTCAATTTCGATATTGTCCAGTAGTCGAGTTTCACCCAGTTTTGCGGTGACCAAAATGACGAGTTTTCGATCATTAGGATCGGCTGGTTTCAGCGTTTCTGCATTGCAGATCGAAAAATAGTCGGTATCAAATCCTGCCGTATTAAGTTGATCTGTGGCTTGTTGTTCAAGCACACTAAAGTGCCTTGCTCCTTGCGAGATTTCTGCGGCGGTGGTCTTTAATGTTTGATATATTAATGCCGCTTGCGACATGTTCGCCTCACTTAAATATTGATTTCGAGAGCTTGTGGCTAGCCCGTTATCGTCTCGGGTTGTCTCTTGCCCAATGATGTCAACTTCGAGGTCAAGATCGCGTACCATTTTTCGAATCACTTGATATTGTTGATAATCCTTTTTGCCAAAGACCGAAATATTCGGTTTGACTATATTGAATAGTTTTAACACGATAGTGGCTACCCCCGTGAAATGACCCGGTCGGTGCGCCGCTTCATAGGACTCGGTTAAATCGGTCACTAGAATCTGACTGATGTGGTCAAGACCATTTGGGTAAAGTTCTGAGGCAGTTGGCATATAAACCAAATCACAACCAATGGCTTCGAGTTGCTCGATATCGCGAGTTAGTGTGCGTGGGTAGTGATTGAAATCTTCGTTGGGGCCAAATTGCATCGGGTTGACGAAGATGCTGCATATAGTGCGATCACAGAGCGATTGGCCTTTTTCGATTAAGGATAAATGGCCTTGATGCAGATTGCCCATAGTTGGAATGAAAGCAATCGATTGTGCATTGTCTTTCCAGTGTTGGGCATATTGACGTATTTCAGCGACGGAGCTGGCATGGTACATGTTTTCTTTTCCTACTCGATTTCTATCAGAAACAGTGGGTCTTATCAGAAACAATGAGACTGATCAGGGAATTGACCGCGTTTCACTTCATTAACATACCGACTAATCGCCGCTTGAATGCTTGGTTGACCCTGCATAAAATTCTTCGAAAACTTGGGTTTTTTACCGCTAGTGACATTTAGAATGTCGTGTAGAACCAGAATTTGGCCATCCACATCAGCCCCTGCACCAATGCCAATGACGGGTATTTCGAGGGTTTCAGTGATAAGAGCAGCCAGTGCTGCTGGAACGCATTCGAGTAACAGGATGTCCGCTCCAGCTTGTTCTAGATCACAAGCGGTTGTTAGCATTTGATCGGAACTTGCTTTGGTTTTTCCTTGTACGCGATACCCGCCCATTTTGTGAACCTGCTGCGGCTGTAGGCCAAGATGAGCGCAGCTTGCAATGCCATAGCCACTGAGCATTTCGACTGTTTTTAGCTGAGTGATGCCGCCCTCGAGCTTCACCACTTGTGCTTGACTGGCTTTCAATAGCTCGCTCGCATTGTCGAGAGCCTGTTGAGGTGAATTGAGCGAGCCAAAAGGCATATCGACCATTAGCATGGCATTGTTGAGCCCAGCATTCACCGCCTTCGCATGGTATTTAATATCATCTAAAGTGACGGGGATCGTTGTGTCGTGACCTTGAATAACCATGCCTAATGAGTCGCCGACCAATACTACTTCTACACCACATTCTTCTACCAATTTACCAAAACTGTAGTCGTAGGCCGTTAGGCAGGCGAACTTTTCACCCTGTTGTTTGAGTTTTTTAAGATGGGGAACAGTAATTTTATTATTGAGTGGTCGAGGTATATACATAAAGAGTCATTCCAACTAATACGGAAATGATGACTGATTGAAATAGTGACGTCCAGATTGCACCTGATTTACTTCATCGATCAGGGCATTGTAATCAGACTCATTATTGATCAAATCAATCGATTGAGTGTTAACGGTGAGTAGGGTGTCTTCATCGTATTCATGGAAAAATCGGGTATACGCGTCAGATAACTGGGCAAGGTAGTCGTGCGACATCGGTTTTTCAAATGATCTGTCTCGTGCTGCTATACGGGATCGCAATACCTCGACTGGTGCTTGTAAATAAATGACCAAATCAGGCTTTGGGGCATCAATGGTAAGGTGTTGATAAATTTGTTGGTAGAGTTTTAATTCGTCCACATTGAGTGTGAGTTCCGCAAAAAGTAGGTCTTTATCGATCAGAAAGTCGGCAATGTGTGCGTTTTGAAATAAATCGATTTGACGGAAGTTTTGGACTTGCTCTGCACGCTGTAACAAGAACGATAATTGAGTAGAAAGCGCATATCGGGCTGGATTTTGGTAAAACTGTGCAATAAACGGGTTTTCGTCTACTTTTTCAAGCATCAAGCCTGTGCCAAAAGTACCAGCTAACTTTTTAACTAAAGTCGTCTTGCCGACACCAATCGGCCCTTCCACTACGATATATCGATGGTGGTTTAGCATTCTAATTTTTCATGCTGTTAGATTTTTGTCGATTTTGCGCAACTGAATTGAAGGCGCATTATCGACTAAATATTGCAAACTGCCTAACGTCGGAATGGTTTGATCACCCGATATTTCAAGCATGGGTAGCAATACGAACAACCGGTTAGACATTTCACGATGCGGCACGGTTAAATAGCGGTCATTCAGAACACGATGCCCAAACATAATAATATCTAGATCCAGTGTTCTGGGCGCCCAGTGTAATTGCGGGTCGCGTTGCCGATAAAAATCCTGTTCGATGGCTTGTAGCTCCGCTAGTAGGGTCATCGGTTCAAGTGTCGTTTCGATGAGCGCAACAGCATTGATATAGTCATCTTGGGGTATTTCACTGATGGGTTCAGACTGATAAAGCGAGGATTGCTGGATTAATTTGCAATGCGCAATACCACCGAGTCTTTTGATTGCATCACTCGCTATCGTGACTGAATCGCCGATGTTGCTGCCGATACCGACATAGACTAACTCAGCTGTCATTCGACTGACTATTATTCGACGAGCTATTACCTGATTGGCCAACAGGTTTACGTCGACGACGGGGTCGTTTTTTTGCCAACTCTGGCGTGTATCGTTCGGTGACGGGCGGCGGATTATTTTTTTGAAATTCAGTCCACCAATGGCAAAGGTGGGCGGGCATTAATCCGACCATCGTTTGCAGGCACATGAAATCATAGGCTGCACGAAAGCTAGGATGCCCATAAAGCCGCGTGGGTTGCTTGCCTTGAGTGCGATGAAATTTGGGTTGGTTAGTCCAGATGTCTTTTGCCGTTTGACTGTGGCGACGGGGTATTGAGATATGCTTTATTTGCCTGCTCATGACATCGTTGCCGGCTTCGAATAATGCGGGCACCATTTTCAATTTATCTGATTGGACCTCGTGTGCCTGCTTGTACACAGCTGGCCAAAGTAAGCTAGCAAAGATAAAGGCAGCCGATACATGCTGATCACTATTAATACGGGCATCAGTGTTGACGAGCGCTTGATCAATAAAATCGAGCATTAATTCAGATGGTTCGGCGATGAGTATTTCATCCAGCGAAGGAAACAGATATTGCAGTAAGTTATAAGTTCGCAATAGTTCGAGGACACGAGTCGCTTTGCCGCTATGAAATAACTTAACGGTTTCGTCAAATAGCCGCGCCGCTGGAATGCCAGCGAGCAATGGGCCGCATTCGAATATTGCCTCAGCAGCCGATGCTTCAATTTCAAAGTCGAGTTTGGCAGCAAAACGAACGGCGCGCAGCATCCGCACTGGATCCTCTTGATAACGTGTGGCAGGGTCGCCAATTAATCGTAGTGTGCGGGATTCAATATCGGCCAGACCATTTGCATAGTCGAGTACTGAAAATCCGTCGATATCGTAGTACATTGCATTGACAGTGAAATCACGGCGCAAGGCATCTTCTTCAATATCGCCAAAGGTATTGTCACGCAGGATACGACCTTCGGTGTTTAGTTCGTTTTTAGGTGAATCGTCAGTGTGACCTCTAAACGTGGCAACCTCGATAACTTCTCGGCCATAACGGATATGAACGAGACGGAAACGGCGACCGATAATGCGGCTATTACGAAATAACCCGTGTATTTGCTCGGGCGTTGCATCGGTCGCTATATCAAAGTCTTTCGGCTTTTTCTCCAGCAACAGATCACGCACACCGCCACCAACCAGACAGGCTCGATATCCTTCACTAGATAGCCGATATAAAACTTTTAACGCGGCTTCAGATATGAGTTTTCTGGATAGCTGGTGCTGACTGCGGGGGATAGTCGTTAAGCTGTGTTTGGTGATTTCTTGGTTACTCACTGCGATAATTTGATCCTTAATAATGCAGCAATCATATCATTTCATTACTTTAAAGTTTGAATAGTTTTGTCTGGCTCCAAAGTGCTTTCTCACTAGGTTGAGCAAGGGCTATGAGAAACAATAGTGGGGTGGTGGCGTCTTTTGTCATTTACAGGTCCAGTTTTTCCCACCGTTCATATAACGCTTTTAGTGACGTTTCGTGTTCTGACAACTGTTGTTGTAAAGGCTGGGTAATGGCACTGGCCTGATCGTAAAAACCAGGTTCCGCAAATTGTTGATGCGATTTCTCGATTAGTTTTTCCAGCTTTTCTATTTTGACGGGTAGTAGGCGCAGCTCCTTTTCATCCGCTGAACTTAACTTCGCTTTTGGCTTAGGTGCCTGAGTCTTAGATTGGGCAGGTTTACCTTTCGACTTGGATTTACTGTTGATCGCGAGGGGCGACTCAGCGGCTGACGTGCGCTGTCTTAGCCAGTCGACGTAACCGCCAACATATTCGTTGACGCCAGCTTCACCTTCAAACACTAAGGTACTCGTCACTGTGTTGTCTATGAAGTTTCTGTCATGGCTGACCAGTATCAAGCTGCCTGTAAATTCGACCAGCAGCTCTTCGAGCAATTCGAGTGTGTCCATGTCGAGATCATTGGTGGGCTCATCCATTATCAAAAAATTAAACGAGCGCGTGAATAAACGCGCCAGTAGTAATCGGTTACGTTCACCACCGGATAATGCTTTAACCGGCATATTGATCTTTTTCTCGCTAAACAAAAAATCTTTGAGGTAACTAATGACGTGTTTTGATACGCCGTTTACTTCGACATGGTCAGCCTTTTCTACTAGGTTATCTCGAACTGACTTTTCAGGGTCGAGAGACTCACGGTGCTGATCGAAGTAAGCTACCTCCAGTTTGGTGCCGCGCTGGATCTCGCCTTCTTGCGGGGTCAAATTTCCCAATAAGAGTTTAATGAGTGTCGATTTTCCGCAGCCATTAGGACCGATAATGCCAATTTTTTCACCGCGTAACATTTTGAATGTGAAGTCGGTAACAATAGGCTTGTCTTCAAAGTGAAATTTCACTGCCTCAGCATTGATGACTATTTTGCCTGACTTCTCAGATTTCTGGGTGACGAGTTTGACTCGACCTTGAAGTTCGCGGCGGTCTGAGCGATCACGCCGTAATTGCTCTAAAGCACGAACACGGCCTTCGTTGCGGGTTCGCCTGGCCTTTATGCCCTGACGAATCCAGACTTCTTCCAGCGCTAGTTTTTTATCAAAAAGCGCGTTATGTGTCGATTCAACATCCAATTGCGCCTGTTTAGCTTCGAGATATCTTTCGTAGCTACCAGGCCAACTGGTCAGCTGTCCACGATCAAGATCAATAATTCGAGTCGCAAGTGATTTCAAAAATGAACGGTCGTGAGTGATAAACAGTAAGCTGCCTTTGAATTGCTGTAAAAACTCTTCGAGCCAAATAATAGATTCAATATCAAGATGGTTGGTTGGCTCGTCTAGCAGTAGTAGGTCAGGCTCAGCCACTAAGGCCATGCCGAGTAAAACGCGCCGTTTCATACCACCGGATAGCTGGTTGAATTCCGCATCGGCTGGCAAATTTAGGCGTGACACCGTGGCTGAAATCCGATTCTCTAAATTCCAAGCGTTATTGGCTTCGATGATGTCCTGCAACTCTTGCATCCGTGGCAACACGGACATATCGGTAGCGGCCTCGACTGTGAGGTGGTGCCATTCGGTGATGACATTGCCGAGTTCGCCAATGCCCGACGCAATACAGTCATATACGCTGCCGTCAATGCTCGCGGGCACTTCTTGTTTGAGCTCGGCGACACGCAATCCTCGTGACTTATTGATCTCACCTTCATCTGGTTTGATTTCACCAGAGAGCATTTTCAATAAAGTCGATTTACCCGTACCATTTCTACCGACCAGACAAATTCGTTCACCATCTTCAATGCTCAGAGTGGCCATATCCAGCAATGGTTGGTCACCATAACTGTGGTAAAGGTTGTTTGCATTTAACAGGTTCATGAGTTCGGCTTTGGCTAGCGGGTTATTGTATGTTTAGGTAACGGTATGTTTAGGCAACTGTTTGATTAGACCCCTAACTTGTTTAAGTCATGGGGTAATGGCTGTGGTCGGAGCGACTATTCGTCTAAGCCGCCACTTTTAACCATGCGAGCTAATCGCTCATCGTCGTAGTCTAGCTCGATCTTAGCGGCAGCAGCATCTGCTGCCGCTTGTAAATCAGGGCCACATTTTGATATGACTTGACGCCATTGCTCGAGATATTCATCAGTCCCGGCCATTTTTGCGCGCATAGCCGCTTTGTCGATGGCGAAAGCGAAGCGTTCGGTTAATACGATTTTGGCATTTTCGCGGCGTTCTTTTGCAATAACTTGTGCAGGAATGTCGCGCCAGAAAACAGTGGTTAATTTAGGCATGGTATAAGTCCCTGAAAATGATTCTTTAATTGGTAGATTGTGCGGTGCCGCGAGTATAGAGAGGGTTTCTGGTTTAATCCAGCGAGACCTTTGCACGATAGTCTTTTAGCGCTCAAATGGGTCCCTTTTGATTACAAACTGGCTGTACTTTTTCGGCAGCAACAGGATAATTGAATATTAACATCGGGCTTTGAAATAGCGTTATCCAATCGCCGCTGGTGGCGCCGTGCCTGTACCGATGGTGTCGAGATCGGAAACCTATGATTACCAAGATCAAAATAATATGCCATGACGGTTGATCAGCTAATAATGAGCGTAAGGAATATATTGGATGATTCTTATTGTTGCTGTGGCATGTTTTAATCAATCCGTTGTGTTCAGTTAACTTCAAATCTAGTTTATATCAAAGGTCAATTCAGTCGATAACTCGACTCATCATCCAGAGGAAGACAAAGTGAATAATAATCAGCGATTCGATGTTATCGGCGGCCGTGCAACTATGAAAGCTGTAGTGACAACCGGTGTTGGTGGTTATGAGCGACTTGAATATTGCGATGTGCCTATACCGGAGCTAAGCGCAGGCGAAGTGCTAATCCAGGTTCTCGCAGCGGGTGTTAATAATACTGAAATAAATACGCGACTCGGCTGGTATTCGGATTCAGTGACGACTGGCACTGAGCAGGCGTCTAGTGATGAATCCCATGATGCAGAGAGTTATATTGCAGATGGCGGATGGAATGAGTCGACGCCATTTCCTTTCATTCAGGGCACTGACTGTTGTGGTCGAGTAGTGAAAGCATGCTCCAGTGAGTTTGAGCCTCTAATAGGCAGTCGAGTTTTAGTTCGTGCCTGTATGCGAACCAATGGATTTGATTCGTTTGAGAACCGATGGATGGCTTCGGATTTTGACGGAGCATTTGCACAATATGTGGTAGTGCCAGCCAGTGAGGTCTTTAAAATTGACTGTGACTGGAGCGATGTTGAGCTAGCGACTATTCCCTGTGCTTATGGCACTGCAGAGAATATGGTTCACCGTGCTAGCGTTACTAGTGCCGATACCGTGTTGGTAACTGGTGCTTCGGGTGGGGTCGGGTCAGCGGTTGTGCAGTTGGTTAAGCGCCGTGGCGCTAAGGTAATCGCATTATCGAGTCCAACAAAGTTTGATCATCTGCGGCAATTGGGCGCCGATCAAATACTGGAAAGAGGCGCCGACCTGAGCGAGGTATTAGGTGATCGTTCGGTCGATGTGGCGTTTGACAATGTTGCAGGTGACGGTTTTGGATCCATATTGAAAGTGTTGAAGCCGGGTGGTCGATACGCCTCTTCTGGGGCTATCGCAGGCCCATTGGTGACACTGGATATGCGCCATTTTTATTTGAAGGATTTGAATCTTATCGGTTGCACCGCCTGGGATGAACCAGTGTTTCCAAATTTGATTTCGTACATAGAACGAGGTGAGATTAAGCCGTTAGTCGCAAACACGTTTGCCCTAAAAGATATTCGTCAGGCACAAGAGCTGTTCTTAGAAAAGCAGCATTTTGGTAACTTTGTTCTCGTGCCGCCTGTCATATAACCCTACTGATTGGCTGATTGATTAATGAATTAATAGTGCTCCGCAATATAAATAAAAATAAACATAGACACCCAGTCTTTGGTTTTTATTGACGCAAGATCACGCTGAATAATTCGAAATAACGCTAAATCTCGTTGTTAGTGTCCCAAAATTGTCCCAAATTTATGGTCTTATCTACAGTTCTTAAACTTATTAAATTGAAACAGCCAAGTTAGTTAGAACAACAAACTAATTGGCAGAGCAAAAAACTGTTTGTCATCAAATCGAAAAGGTAATATTTTTTGGCCGGTATAAAATAAAATCCCCTGCGTAAATTTTTGTCTGCTAAATTCCGATAAAACTCTTAGCCCTTTAAAGTCCTTTTCATTTATCGTTGAAGAGGCTTTTACTTCAATGCCAATAATGTCGCCATTATTTCGTTCAAGCACCAAGTCCACTTCATTTTTTCTTTTATCACGAAAATGAAATAGAGAGGTTTCGTTTTCTGACCACCCTGACTGTTTTAGTATTTCCAGATAGACAAGGTTCTCAAGCAAGGAACCATAATGTTGAGTTGATATTAATTGTGAAGGTGTGCGCAACCCTAGAAGGTGGCTGGCAAGCCCAGTATCAATAAACTGCATTTTTGACATTTGAATTAATCTTTTTGATCTGTTTTTTAAATAAGAAGGTAGTCGTCTCACGATAAACATTAGATCAAGGATTTCGACGTAGCTTTTAATTGTCTTTTCATCAATTGCCAAGTCATTACTTACGCTTGAATACTTCAATAAGTTACTACTTATTCCTGCTAGATAAGGAATTAATGCTTGGATTTTTGAATAGTAGTCGCCACGCGCTGCATATAAACTTTCAAAGTCTTTAAAAAGACGTCCTTCTAGATACGATTTAAACCAAATTTGTTGAGCACGCTTACTTTTCGTTTGTACTTCGGGGTAGCCACCATTGATGATCCGTTGTGCAATTTGTTCTTTAGTTATCGTAGGTAAAGGAGTGCTAACGAAGTCTCCATTAACTAAATAATCAATAACATTGAATGAATTTTCACTCATTTCAGACAATGATAGAGGGTAAAGTTCCACACGAGCCATATGTCCAGGTAATGACTCTTGTGTTTTAGCCGAGCGGAATATGTCAGCTGAACCTGTTAATAGAAACTTACCTTTGAAACTTGAATTTAATTTATCTGATGCTTCTTTAATCGCAGGAACAAGTTCTGGTGCATATTGAAACTCATCAATAATGACCTTCTTACCTTCAAATGTCTGGATAAAGCCATGTGGGTCACTCTTTACCGATGCCAATGCTGCGCTGTCATCTAAGGTTATGTATTCCATGTTAGAGTTTTGAGCTATTTTTTTTGCTAAAGTCGTTTTTCCAGCTTGTCGTGGCCCAGTTAAATAAACAATCCTGAACTCAGTAAGAAGTTCATTCAATATTGGTAGCAGTTTTCTGTCGAACATAGTTTATGAGATATTTCGTTTACATTTGCAGGGTACTTATTTGTTCCGTAAAATACAACAACCTATTCCGCAATATACAAATCAATCTTCCGTGAAATCGATAATATTGAATGAGAACAAGTATAATTCGAACTTATCTATAAAAAAGTGTGTTTATGGGCTGAGAGATAAAGGTACAGGAATAGGGGACGCTACCCTTTTACAGTAAAC
>JBLHID010000029.1:0-22503 GCA_047615545.1 Polaribacter sp. | reverse complement strand
AAAAATGGCCCATCGTCCTGAACATCGTCACTCCTGCGCATCCATGCGCTCGTGACATACCGTTCATCCTGAACATCGTCACTCCTGCGCATCCATGCGCTCGTGACATACCGTTCATCCTGAACATCGTCACTCCTGCGCATCCATGCGCTCGTGACATACCGTTCATCCTGAACATAAAAAAGGCGCGATGCTGTAAACATACGCGCCTTTTCATATTAAATCGGATTAGAAAAACCCGACCTTATAACTTTTCTTTGATTCGAGCCGCCTTACCAGTCAACCCACGTAGGTAATACAACTTGGCACGACGTACTTTACCGCGACGTTTTACTTTAATTTCAGCGATCATCGGGCTATGCGTTTGGAAAACTCGCTCAACACCTTCGCCATGTGAAATTTTACGCACGGTAAACGCAGAGTTGATGCTACGACTACGCATTGCAATAACAACACCTTCGAATGCCTGTAAACGCTCACGCTCGCCTTCTTTGATTCGCACTTGTACGATGACGGTATCACCTGGCGAAAAGTCAGGAATATCTGACTTAAGCTGCTCAGATTCCAGTTGTGCAATAATGTTACTCATGGTGCTTCCTCTAGATATGTCTATCATTAACAGCCTGTTTTGGCTGCGACGAACTCACTTGAACTCGTCTTTAAAATCGTTTAACAGAGCTTGTTGGCGATCATCTAGAACTTTATGCTCAAGTAGATCAGGCCTTCTTTGCCATGTCCTGCCGAGTGATTGACGTTCACGCCAATCCTCAATGTGTCGATGATTTCCATTCATCAATACTTCAGGAACTTTCATTCCTTTATATTCTTCGGGCCTTGTATAGTGAGGGTAATCAAGCAACCCGTCACTAAACGAATCTTGCTGTGCCGATTGCTCATGACCCAAAGCACCTGGAATCAATCGAGTCATTGCATCAATACAAACCATTGCGGCTAATTCACCGCCACTGATGACATAGTCACCAATCGACCATTCCTGATCCACTTCCTGCTGAATCAAGCGTTCATCTATGCCTTCATATCGACCGCATAAAAAAATAACGGCATTGGCATCGACCTGTTTTGCAAGCATATCCTGATTAACAGGTTTCCCCTGAGGACTCAAATAAACCACTTGAGCCTGCGGGTTCTTATCTCGTACTGCTTGTATCGTCTCTTCTAGCGGCTGCACTTTCATTAACATGCCAGGGCCACCGCCATAGGGTCGATCATCTACAGTGCGATGTTTATCTACTGTGTAATCTCTTGGGTTCCAGCATTGTAGATCAAGTAATTTCTGATCTGCAGCTCGCCCTACTACGCCGTAATTTACAACCTGCTCAACCATTTCTGGGAACAATGTAATGACATCAATGCGCATTCTAGTCAATTCACTTATAAATCATGGATTACTTATCATCGATGATTCATCATCAAATGATTAATAGTCGGCTTGCCAGTCGACTATCATTTGCTTTTTAACTAGGTCTATCTCTTGAACAATATCTTTCATAACAAAGGGGATTAATCTTTCTTTATCGCCCTTCACTACCATAACGTCACTTGCACCAGTTTCCATCATTGAATCAACAGTCCCTAACGCTTCAGCCTGCATTGATTTGACTTCCATGCCAATCAAGTCAGCCCAATAATATTCATCATTTTCTAGCTGCGGCAATTGCTCAGGCAAAATATATATTTTGCACCCAACTAACGCTGTAGCCTGATCTCTGTCATCAACACCAGTCAAATTAGCGATGACATTTTTGCCTTGAAGACGCCCACTGACCTCAACTATTTCTAGCTGACCATCAATTTCAACTTGCCAAGGACTATAACCAACGATATTGCCACGTGGGTCGGTATTCGAAAATACTCTCACCTCACCTTTGATACCTTGGGCACCGAGTATGTGTCCAACACAAACGGCTTCATCGCGTTCTTGTCGGACAGGAAGCATATTCGGTATAACGACTTTACGCCGCTTTAAGTGATCCTTTGATCAAGCTAGATACACGGTCACTAGGTTGCGCGCCTTGCGACACCCAATAATCGATACGTGCACTATCTAAACGCAATCCTTCTTCCTGTCCACGAGCTTGTGGATTGAAAAAGCCTAGACGTTCGATATAACGACCATCTCTAGGACTACGGCTATCACTAACTACAACGTGATAGAAAGGGCGTCTTTTAGAGCCGCCACGAGCCAAACGAATTGAAACCATAAAAAAACCTTTTACTTACGGGATAAATACTTACTGGATAAAAATATCATCAAACAACAGCATGCTTCTGACTCAAGGCCAGAAGACCGCGCATTGTACCTGAAAATAGTGGGCTGTGAAGTGCTGAAACGTTCTTTTTAATTGGTATTGAGCACTAAAATTGCATTCCTGGTGGTAAATTCCCTTTTAGGCCGCGCATCATGTTTGTCATGCCGCCTTTACTACCCATTTTTTTCATCATTTTTTGCATTTGTTTATGCTGCTTGAGCAATCGATTCACATCCTGAATTTGGGTACCGGAACCACCCGCCACCCTCCGTTTACGAGAACCGTTGATAACTTCGGGCTTTCGTCGTTCTTGTGGTGTCATCGAGTCGATAATGGCGACCATGCGTTTCATTTGTTTGGTATGCGCGGGACTCTGCATTGCTTTCGATACACCGGCTCCCATACCTGGCAGTTTATCCATCATGCTACCAATGCCACCCATTTTTTCCATTTGGACGAATTGATCACGCAGGTCGTCCAGATCGAAACCCTTGCCCTTTTTTACCTTGTTGGCTAGTTTCTTAGCCTTATCTAAGTCAACTTTTTCGTGCGCTTGCTCGACCAGCGACAGGATATCACCCATACCCAGAATTCTTGAGGCCATTCGTTCTGGATGAAACGCCTCAAGTGCATCAGTTTTTTCGCCTGAGCCAATGTATTTGATCGGCTTCCCAGTAATGTGACGCACTGATAATGCTGCGCCGCCACGGGCGTCACCGTCTGTCTTGGTCAGTACCACACCCGTTAATGGTAATGCGTCGCCAAAAGCCTTTGCCGTATTAGCGGCATCCTGGCCCGTCATACTATCAACCACAAATAGCGTTTCTGTTGGATCTAGCTCTGCGTGAATGGATTTGATTTCACCCATCATTTGTTCATCGATGTTCAATCGTCCAGCGGTATCGACGATTAGTACATCGGCATTATTTTTCTTTGCAGAGTCCCGTGCCTGACGCGCAATATTAACTGGGCTTTGACTACTGTCACTCGGATGAAAGATAGCATTGACTTCACCTGCCAGTGTTTGCAACTGAGAGATCGCAGCAGGCCGATAGATATCTGCACTAGCGACCATCACTACTTTTTTATCTACTTCGATCAATCGTCGGGCAAGCTTCGCGACCGTAGTCGTTTTACCTGCGCCTTGTAGGCCGGCCATTAAGATGACGACGGGCGGTTTAGTATCGAGGTTAATGGCATCGTGCTGGTTACCCATGATGGCGACCAGCTCATCATTGACAACCTTAATGAGCGCCTGACCAGGAGAAACACTGCCAACGACAGATTGACCCATTGCTTTGTCTTTTACGCCTTCAATAAAGTCTTTTACGACAGGCAGTGCAACGTCTGCCTCTAACAACGCTTGCCGGACTTCCCGCAAGCTGTCCTTAATATTGTCTTCGCTCAATCGCCCTTGACCACGAAGGTTTTTAAGGGTGACGGATAATCGGTCTGTTAAATTTTCAAACATAACGTTGGCTCAATTGCGGCGGCAAATTGTGATCGGATCTGATAACTGGATCAGCAATCGGATCAACAATCCTATCAATAATGGCAGGTGATTATAGCAGCGTGGGCGGGAGAATAAACCAGTAGGTAAGGTGTATTGAAAAACCAAACGGCTATTACCGCTTAAAAACCTCTCCACCACTGAGTCGACCGACATTAAATTCAGGTAATGCTTGCTGACATTCCTTAAAAATCAAGTCTTCTTCACCTGGCTTAAAGTGGGTGAGCCAAATGTCAGGACGATGTTTCAGCTTAAGGAGATCCTCAGCTAACAGCTGAGGGCAGTAGTGTTTAGATATTTTACTAATTTCTATGTTGTGATTTGCAAAGGCCGATTCGACAAACAGCATATCGATATTGCCATATTGGTTTAGCGCATTCCATAAAGAGTCATTTGTCGTTGTATCCCCACTAAACGCTACGGCAGATTTCGATGTCGATACACAATATCCCACACCGGGCACGGTGTGATTGACGGCTATCATTTCAATCACCTTGGATCCAATGGTCACTTTATCGCCCGGAGCCATCACCTCGAATCGAATGGTTGGGGCTTCTTTTGAAGGCAGCTCAGAAAAATCAGGCCAGATAACCCAGTTAAATATATGCGCTTTTAACGCTTTAATAGTCTCTTCCAGCGCATGGACGACGATTGGTTCGTCGTGCGCACCAAACATGCTATCGGCTAATAATGGCAGTCCAACAATATGATCCATGTGTGAATGCGTCAGCAAGATATGTCGGATGCCGGCCATATCCTTCAATGACACGTCACCCAGACCAGTGCCAGCGTCAATCAACATATCATCGTCAATTAAAAATGAAGTGGTTCTCAGGTTTTCCCCGATGCCACCAGACCAGCCAAGTACTTTTATTTGCATATCTTTAAATCTAACCGCTTATCTATCACCAGCTCCCCCACATTGACAGAAGCTATCAAATAGTACTTTTTAAAAAACACTCGCATCATTTTATCCATCAACACACAATCTATTAGCAACATGACACCCTACTACAAGACGCGGTGAAATTATGGGCTTTTTGTCACATAACGTCATCTGACATCATGTCTACCACAAACAATTCTCTTCTGAAATTCATACTTATTGCGGATTTTAAGGCGTCCATGATTAGTGCGGCGTTTAAAAATATCGGTTACAATGCGCTATCTAGACCATAGATAAATGACGATGTCCCCCACCATAGCAAGCGCTCTGAGCATAGTTTTATATTGTTTGTCCGCGTTTTTGATTTTCAGTCAGCTTAAGCATCATTTAAAAAAGACGACTCAGCTGCGCTGGCTCTCGCTTACACCTGCTTTTATCGGCTTAATTTTTCATGCAGTTGCGCTTTATCAGACGATTGGACACACCGATGCTCTTTACCTTGGCTTCTTTACTGCTTTTTCTCTGATTACCTGGCTTATTGCCATTCAAATATTACTTAGTTGCCTATTTCGTCATGTTGAGACTTTGGGAATTGTCATGTTTCCGATAGCAGGTTTGGCGAGTTTAGTTTCGAGCATGGTTCTCGTAACACAAGAGCAATTAATCGTAGTCAGCAATAACGCAATACAAGGCCATATCATGATATCCGTTATTGCCTATAGCCTTATTATGCTGAGCGCAGTACAAGCGGTGTTACTTGCCTATCAGGATCGTGCTATTCGATCTCACAACCCGGGTGGGTTTATTCGGTATCTTCCACCTATACACGATATGGAAACATTATTGTTTCAATTTCTTGGATTTGGCTTTGTCTTTCTCAGTGGTTCGCTCTTAACGGGTTTCTTCTTTCTTGAGGATATTTTCGCTCAGCATCAAGCGCACAAAACGTTATTAACGCTTATCGCCTGGTTGATTCTTGGCACATTGCTATTTGGTCGGCTTCAGTTCGGTTGGCGAGGTAAAACTGCTGTCAGGTGGACTTTATCTACCTTTGCATTCTTACTGATTGGATTTTTTGGCAGTAAACTTGTCTATGAATTTATTATTTAACTGATCGACCTTAACTAATCGATTATAACTAATTAACGATGATAGATAGTTTATAATCAACCTATCACAATCAACCCTACTCAATAAACTACCCAACTAACGGCATATGCCTTGAACGAAATTCCTCTCCATATACTATTTCTAGTATTAGCGCTCCTGATTCTATTATCGGCTTTTTTCTCTGGCTCAGAGACTGGTCTGATGAGCCTGAATCGTTATCGGCTCAAACACCTGGCAGAGAAAAATCACGGTGGCGCAAAACGAGCTGCTGAACTGCTGGCTGATCCTAACCGGCTAATCAGCCTAATTTTGCTCGGCAACAATTTCATTAATATTATCATTACGCAGCTCGCGACCTATATTGGCTACCTAATGTTTGGCGATGCAGGCATTGCTATCGCGACCGGTTCGTTAACCATCATTCTCTTGGTTTTTGCAGAAGTGACACCAAAGACTCTCGCTGCCAACAAGCCTGAATCAATCGCTTTTCCAGCGGCCTATGTGTACAAACCACTTCTAAAACTGCTGCTGCCCTTAGTGACCATCATTAACTGGTTAGCAAAAATTATATTATTGTTATTCCAAGTGTCAAATAAACCGACCGGAAATGACGCTCTAAACTCGGATGAACTGCGGGTAGCTGTCAACGAAACTCGCGGTT
Source organism: Polaribacter sp. (assembly GCA_047615545.1). GTDB lineage: Bacteria > Pseudomonadota > Gammaproteobacteria. Next base: position 16,066 of record JBLHID010000029.1, on the reverse strand, counting down.
TAATTCCCGATGCTCATCGTGACATGCTGATTAGTATTCTCGACCTCGAACGAGTGAGTGTTAATGACATTATGGTGCCGCGTAATGACATTGTCGGTATCGACCTTGAAGACAGTTGGAACGACACGCTAAAGCAAATAACAAAGTTATCTCATACCAGAATTCCGATTTATTCGGGCAATATCGATAATTTACTGGGCATTACTCAATTGCGCAAAATTCTGCCTTTGTTAATGGATAACGAATTCAATCCCGAGACACTGGAAAAACTAACCCGTCAAAGTTATTTCATACCAGAAGGCACACCATTAACGACGCAGCTCATCAATTTTCGTAAAAATAAGCGCCGTATGGGCTTCGTAGTAGATGAATATGGTGACATTCAGGGTTTGGTGACCATCGAAGATATTTTGGAAGAAATCGTCGGAGAATTCACCACCGACCCAACTGCACTGCACCAAGACTTTTACAAAGATACTGATGGCACTTATCTAGTCGATGGCTCGACCCATATCAGAGTAATCAATCGCAATCTCGGCGTCGACCTTCCAATCGAAGGCCCGAAAACAATTAACGGTTTGATTCTTGAGTACATGGAATTCATCCCCGAAGCAGGCACCAGCCTGAAAATTAATGATTACCCAATGGAAGTCATGCAAGTCAAAAATAACATGATAAAAACAGTACGGTTATCGACTGATCAAATCATATGGGTTCCTCGAATCCAATCAGAGTTACCGTTAGATGGCTAACTTTAATGAGTAAGAAGCAAGCACAATACCAGTGTCGTGAATGCGCCTGCGTTCTGCCGAAATGGCAAGGCCAATGCCCTGATTGTAAAAGCTGGAACAGCGTTGAAGAACTACCTAGCATCGTCGGCGCGAGTCAAGCGAATACCAACTGGCATGGCAAGGCTACTACCAGCCAATCTATTCTTCTCAGTGAAGTACCCGTTACCGATACACCTCGTTTTAGCAGCGAGATTTCAGAACTTGATCGTGTATTAGGTGGCGGCCTAGTGCGTGGGTCAGTAATTTTACTCGGAGGCGACCCTGGCATTGGTAAGTCGACTATATTGCTGCAATGTCTGGCTAAAATTAGCGTGACCCAAAATGCACTTTATGTCACGGGTGAGGAATCCCCACAACAAGTGAGTATGCGCGCACAACGCCTTGGCCTGCCCAATCAACACCTAAAACTATTAAGCTCTACTTGTGTCGAAGAAATTATCGCACAAACCGCTATCAATAAGCCGGTTGTCATGGTCATCGATTCAATTCAGACCATTTATACCAACAGCCTGCAATCGGCAGCAGGCTCAGTCAGTCAGATACGAGAAAGCACCGCCATCTTAGTTCGGCTCGCCAAGCAAAGTAATATCGCAATTTTTCTGGTTGGCCATGTCACTAAAGAAGGACAACTGGCTGGGCCACGAGTGCTTGAGCACATGGTCGACACCGTGCTCTACTTCGAAGGCGATAGCTCTACTCGATACCGTGTGATCCGTGCTGTTAAAAATCGCTTCGGTGCGGTTAACGAGATTGGCATATTCGCGATGACTGACGAAGGCATTAAGCAGGTGAGTAATCCCTCAGCAATATTTTTATCGCAACACGATAAACCAGTCTCAGGCAGTATTATCATGGTGTCGCGTGAAGGCACCCGACCTATTCTGGTGGAAATCCAAGCACTGGTCACTGAGAGCCATTCAGGTCATCCTCGCCGTATTAGCGTCGGGCTGGAGGCCAACCGTCTAGCCATGTTACTCGCTATTTTACAACGCCACGGTGGCATCCCACTTTACGACCAAGATGTTTTCATCAATGCCGTTGGTGGCGTTCGGATTGCTGAAACAGGTGCTGATCTGGCCGTCATCCTAGCCATATTATCAAGCTATCGCGACCGCCCAGTTAGCAACCGGCTGCTGGTATTTGGTGAGGTAGGTCTATCAGGGGAAATCAGACCAGTACCCAATGGCGAAGAACGATTGCGTGAAGCAGGCAAACATGGATTTGAGACAGCGATTATTCCAAAAGCCAACATGCCGAAGCGCAATTCTATAAAAAATATGAAATTGATACCCGTCAACCATTTGGCTGACACACTAGATGCTTTATAATAGCCAATCACAATCCTTTCAAATCTGAGCTTAGTGGCATGCCAAAAACAACTGACAAACTGAAAGATTTTGAAGAGTCTTTGACTCAACTTGAACAAATTGTAAGCCAGATGGAGGGTGGTGAGCTGGGCTTGGAAGAGTCACTCGATCAATTCGAGAAAGGTATCAAGCTCGCCAAAAATTGCCAGGACACTCTGTCTAGTGCAAAAATAAGAGTCGAAAAGCTGATCGAAAAAAATGGTTTGCAACAAACACTATCGTTCGATGAAAATGATGCAGATTGATGCCCAAGACTTTGAAGCACGGGTTCTGCAATACCAAACCCGAGTCAATAAAACACTAGATCATTGGTTACCACCCGAATCTGTTCACCCGATCGAACTACACAAAGCGATGCGCTATTCAGTGTTAGCTCCGGGTAAAAGAGTTCGTCCTGTCCTTGTTTACGCGACCGCCTCAGCTTTAGGATTAGAGTTATCACTGGTTGATGGCATCGCTGCCGCGCTTGAAATTATTCACGCTTACTCTCTTATTCATGACGACTTGCCAGCGATGGATGACGACGATTTACGTCGTGGTCGTCCGACCTGCCACTGTGCGTTCGATGAAGCCACAGCCATATTGGCGGGTGATGCACTGCAAGCACTGGCGTTTTATGTTTTAAGTCATGATAAAACTATGTCGAGTGATAGTAGCGCTCGGCTCGAAATGATTGAGAAGTTATCGTTATTTTCTGGCTCCCGGGGCATGGCTGGCGGCCAGGCGATTGACTTAGCAGCTGTCGGGCAGTCGCTTAACATCGTAGAATTGGAAACCATGCACATTCATAAAACAGGGGCTTTAATTAGAACCTGCATTCAGCTCGCAGCGTTAAGCGCATCGAACCTATCAGCTGAAAAATTCAACGCTCTCGATACCTACGCTAAAAGTATCGGCTTATCTTTTCAAATTCAGGATGATATCCTAGACGTTATCGGTGATACACAAACCCTGGGTAAACCACAGGGCTCAGACATGGAACGGGACAAACCTACTTTTCCATCTATAATTGGTCTCGACGCTTCGCGTGAGAAAGCGCAAGACCTTCATCAAAATGCAATCGACGCGTTGTCGATATTTGGTGAGGAAGCCGATATTTTAAGGTATATTTCCGCCTGGTTTGTAGAGCGCACCCACTAGATCTAATGATAACTAATAACTTTCCCATGCTACGTCAAATTGAGTCCCCATCTGACTTACGTTCGCTCGACGAAGAGCAACTGCCCGAGCTTGCAGAAGAATTACGGGCTTTCATTATAGAAAGCCTATCGAAAACAGGTGGTCACCTGGCCTCTGGTTTGGGCTCGATTGAAATTACTATTGCCCTGCACTACCTATTTAACACGCCCAATGACCGCTTAGTCTGGGATGTGGGCCACCAATGCTACCCACACAAGATACTCACCGGACGTCGCGATCAAATGCCAGGGCTTCGCCAAAAAGGCGGCTTATCAGGCTTCCCAAAAATAACGGAGTCGGAGCATGACCACTTTGGTGCTGGTCACTCTAGTACATCGATTAGTGCCGCTTTAGGTATGGCCATTGCGGCAGCAGCGCAAGACAAAGATCGTAAAGCTGTTGCCATTATTGGTGACGGTGGCATGACTGCCGGTATGGCTTATGAGGCACTTAATCACGCGGGTGCTATCGATACCGATTTGCTCGTAATTCTCAACGATAACGAAATGTCGATATCGCCCAATGTTGGCGCTATGTCAAAATACCTGACGCGCATCTGGTCCGGAAAGATATATTCCAATATGCGCGCTGGTAGCAAAAAAGTGCTGCAAAAAATCCCGTCTGCATGGGAGTTGGCGCGCCGGACTGAGGAACACGTCAAAGGGATGATTGTGCCAGGTACCTTATTCGAAGAACTCGGCTTCACTTATTATGGCCCGATTGATGGCCATAACTTACCTGAGGTCATACGCCTGATTAGAAACTTGCAAGACATTCCAGGCCCTCGAATATTGCATATAGTCACTCAAAAAGGCAAAGGCTATGCACCTGCTGAAGCTGACCCTTGTAAATTTCACGGCGTGGGCGCTTTCGACCCCACAACAGGGTTGACTAAATCGTCTAGTAAACCGGGAATTCAGTCATATACCCAGATATTTTCTGATTGGGTGGTAAAAAAATCGATTGAAAACAGTGAGCTACACGTAGTTACGCCAGCCATGCGAGAAGGTTCAGGTCTAGTCGAGTTCTCACAGAAACATCCAGACAGATATCACGACGTTGGTATTGCCGAACAACACGCTGTTACGGTGGCTGCAGGAATGGCTATAGATGGCTTAAAGCCTGTAGTAGCTATTTATTCAACGTTCTTGCAACGAGCCTACGACCAGCTGATTCATGATGTGGCAATACAGGATCTTGACATTACTTTCGCTGTCGATCGCGCCGGTATCGTCGGCGCTGATGGTGCGACTCATACTGGCAGCTTCGACACTAACTTTTGCCGTTGTATCCCTGGCATCATCATAATGGCTCCTGCGAATGGCCAAGACATGTTTGAATTACTCAACACGGCCTACCAATACCCTGGGCCAGCGGTGGTCCGATACCCTCGTGATAGCACGACTAAACCGGAGCAGATAGATACTCTTAACTGCATTGAACTGGGTAAAGCGACTCAGGTTCGCAAAGGCTCCAATACCGCATTATTAGTATTTGGAACCTTGCTCAATGTCGCTCTCGAAGTAGCTGAAGAACTTGATTGTAGTGTCATTAATATGCGTTTTATTAAACCCATTGATGAAGCAATCATTATCAAGATGGCATCCACTCACTCAAACTTAGTAACGATAGAGGACAGTGCGATTGCTGGTGGGGCCGGGAGCGCGGTACTCGAAGTGCTGAATGAAAATCGTTTAAATACGCCTTGTTTGCGTCTCGGCTTATCGGATACTTTTCCGTCTCATGGAACCCGTGAGCAGGTATTTGAAGAGTACGGGCTAGACAAACTGAGCATTATCAATTCAATAAAAAACTTTACTTCGCCATAAACCAAGCCTGTCATTTTTACCTGAAAACTCGGAAAACCGGCCTGACCCGTTAAAGATGGCGGTTTTTGGCATATTCACATACAATGTTTTCGGTTAAGTCCTATAAAAACTTGACTGAAGTTCATTAATAATAATTTTTAAAAAGTGAAGAGTGTTGATATGTCTGATTTAGTAACGGGTACAGTCAAGTGGTTTAACGACGCCAAAGGGTATGGCTTTATTTCACAAGAAGGTGGAAAAGACGTCTTTGTCCATTTCAGTGTCATTCAGTCTGATGGTCACAAAACATTACAAGAAGGTCAAAGTGTTACAATGAAAGTCACGGACGGTGAAAAAGGTCCGCAGGCTGAAGACGTAACAGCTGTTTAAACTCGCTATTTAGCGCCCTGTTCAAGACTTAGGGTCGCTCTATTAGCCGATTATCTGCTAGTTAAGGCAGCTTGTGTTGCCTTTACTCTTGTGGTCGTTTGTAAAAAACAGGAGGATGTTTAAATTTTGTTCTGCCCCATAACAAAATAAAAAAGATGAGTGATTGCCTAAATAAGTCGCCTCAGTATAATTACCTACCATTTCAGTCAGCTATTATTATGCTCGTCTACTCTACTTAACTGGTAATTGAGAGTAGACGATTAACTTTTAAAAGCCATATTCATATTTCTCAGCGATAGCATAGGTATTACTATGAGCAATTCAGCCGCTTCAGCAACCGCCATACCCGATGTACAAGGTTCGGCAGATACACGCCAACTTGCCATTAATAAGGTGGGCATAAAAGATATTAGACACCCAGTGATCGTAAAAGACCGGTCGGATGGTGTACAACACACAATAGCCAACTTCAACATGTTTGTATTCCTGCCCCAGCAGTTTAAGGGCACCCATATGTCACGATTTGTTAAAATTCTCAATGACCACGAGAAAGAAATAACAGTCGCCTCGTTCCGTGACATGTTGACCGAAATGGCCGAATTATTAGAAGCCGAATCCGGTTACATCGAAATGCGCTTCCCTTATTTTGTCAATAAAAAGGCTCCTATTTCGGGCGTTCAATCGTTACTAGATTATGACGTAACTCTCATTGGCGAAATAAATAAAGGCGTTACACATACGCGTACTAAAGTTTTGGTACCAGTGACTAGCCTGTGTCCTTGCTCAAAATCAATCTCGGAATATGGCGCTCATAATCAGCGATCACACGTCACCGTCAATGCTAAAACTGACGGCTTTGTTTGGATCGAAGAAATTATTGATATCGTTGAAAAACAAGCGTCTTGCGAGCTTTACGGCCTGCTTAAACGTCCAGATGAAAAGTATGTCACTGAGCGCGCTTACGACAATCCTAAATTTGTCGAAGACATGGTGCGTGACATCGCTGGTGAACTAAATCAGGATGATCGTATTCGTCAGTATGTCCTTGAGTCAGAGAATTTTGAATCAATCCATAATCACTCTGCTTATGCACTCATCGAGCACGATAAGGATATTTAGCAATAGATCTGAAGGGTGCCTCTAAAAATAGTAATTTTTTTGTAAGTGCAAGGAAGCACCGCGCGCAGAACCGGAGTGTACGTTAGTACATGAGGATCGACCGAGCTGGCGCACCAGCACGGAGCTGACGCCGCAATCGCGGAAAAAGTGCTTTTTAGAGATACCCCGTAGATTGCTACCAGGCTTGCAGAGCTTGGCTAGCAATATCATTGGACGGACGGGCAATTAACCCCGCCTGAGTGATTGATAATTTATACCTAGCCAAATGCCGCATCGGCATAAAAACACTTTGCCCAAAGTAGGCGTCTAGCAAAGCCAATCGGTTACCGGTTAATCTCTTCAACTGCCATAGACTTAGACTCAATCTAGCTGGCTCATTCGATATCTTATGGGCGATTGCTTCGGTTACATTGGCTGGGTCAATATCTTTATAACGCCCACTCAACCGATCTAACTGATAATAGCTATCCAACCCAAACAAATTCGCCCAGCTTTTCCACTTGATGATTCTAACGTCGATTTGCCATTCGTCGCCGTTTATGAGGAAGCGCTTAGATTGTCCAGAATAAGATATTAATTCGAGCTCAAATTGTTTACCAACCACATTCCTCACTAGGACGTCAGCGACGTCCTGTTCAGCGGTGAGCCGGCTATAAGTATTCAGGTTTGAAAAAAGCAGCACAACGATCACGAATAGGGAGAGTATAAACAATACCTGAAACCCACAAATGCAGCCGATGAGTATCTTACGCTGCCTGATCTTTTTTACGGTAAGCCATATCGCTGCGATGGCTATAATACCAATCAGAATGCAAATATAGCCGAGGGGGTTCATCGATATCTAGGGAGTCTTGAGGTTGGAAGAGTGCTTAGATGTTAATCCAATCAAAACCTGTATCTTGACTCGCTAATATTGCTTGTGGCAAATGATCAAGCAACCCTAGCTGGTTTTCGACTATGGAGTGTGAGTTATTTTTTTCAGAGATATGTGCTGCTATTAGGCATCTTAATTGATCTGTATTTATTTCCTGCAATAGGCCGATCGATTGATCATTTGATAAATGCCCCAACTCGCCCGATACGCGTTGTTTCAAAGAATAGGGATAGGGTCCGTTTTCGAGCATTTGTTGATCGTAATTGAATTCCAACAGCAGTCCGTCAAGGTTTTCGTAGGCATCTATTATATGACGAGTGATATGACCGGTATCCGTTAATATGCCAAATTTTTCACCACTTACGTTATCACAAAAAACAAATTGCACGGGCTCGCCAGCATCATGCGGTACCGTCACGGGTAACACATCAAAGCTGCCGATAGAGATTGATTTACCGCCAGACAATTTATTAAAGTCTGCGCTGTTGTCAAATACCGATCGGCCGGTTCCAAAGGTCGTCCACACTGGGATATTATATTTTGTAGCGATACGAACCACACCACCACAATGATCTGAATGCTCGTGGGTGACGAGAATAGCGTCGATATCCTGAGGCGCCATATCCAGCAAAGAAAGTCGTTTTTCGAATTGGCGGAGAGAAAAACCGCAGTCAATCAGTATATTGGTACCTTCAGCACTGATGATGGTAGCGTTACCTTTACTACCACTGCCTAATGATCCGACTTTCACTCTATTTCAAAAATTGCTGTAATAGTGTTATGAGTTCAAAACCCTCGATGGAGTTTTCAATTTCGCCATCACGCGTCACCATACTAATCCTGGTCACCTTAGCCGACTCTTCGGTAAGCACTAGTATCACTTGCTTTTTCACCACTTTTGTTTCGCCACCAATTGAAAAGAAACCGCCTTCGGATATTTCCTCCTCTACATCGGTTTTCACTCGAATCACACCTCTGAGCTCAGTCCCAGAACCGATATTAGAGCTAACCACTTCTATCGCCATTCGATCGAGCTGATGCAGGGTTCGGTACCAGGTTTTAGCGTAAACATCTTTCACTAGGAGGTAGGTTTCATTCTCCGCGTAATCTGCATGAATAGAGGAGATCGGGGTGAAAAACTTAAGGCGATCCAATTGCTCATCAAGCTGCGCTTGTTGCACCCCAAGATAAATCATAAGCCGAGATAGCATTTCGACTTCAAGCTCGCTATTGGGCGGCACCAGCTCCCAGTCGTTTTGTTTCCGGTTTTCAGCTTGTCTTGCCTGCACGATATGCTTGTAAGCAGTCCCTCTGTGCGCGATGTAAATACGGTTTTTGTTGGTTTTAGTATCGCGTTCTATTCTCGTCCTAAATTGATTCTGTGTAGCAGTTAAATCACGCGAAGAAAAGAATTGCGTCAAAAAATTAGTATCTAATTTCCTTCCACCTTCTTCGTTATAAGCCCATCCTGTTTGCACCACTCCAATTGCTGGCTCATCAATTTCAATTAAAAAACCTTCAGAAGACCAAAATCTTTTTACCGCTTCAAAAAGATCGTCCACCGTGTCTTCGGCAGACAACCAATGAAAATCCCCTTGACCCTCTAGCTCAAGTGAATCAACTTTGAGTAGTACGGGTATACCGGTCGTCGACTTGGAATCGTTGGCATCACTCGAAAAGTTGGATGGTAATAAGGTTTCATTGCTTTGATATGTAACAGTTAGATCAGGTGGGATTTCCAACTGCTTGACTGCCTGACTTTCAAGATAACGTAAATCTTGTGTCGTACCACAACCGACTATCGCCAAAGCAACAATGGTCTGTAGGATGGCCATTAAAGGGAATTTCATAATGCATTACTCACAGTAAAACTTACTTTAAAAGTATCTAATATTCAGATCGCACAAAGCCAGACTGATTAAGTCGTTTCGTTAGCGAACCTACTTGTTAATCAATAAGCGGTTGCTCAGTTACTACTGACAGACCACTTTGAATTTTCTTCGTCTTGTCATTGCTGAAAGACCCTATAGACTTGCGAAAATCTATTTGACTTTCACTGCCGTCCAATTTTCTATATCCGCGTAACCTAGGTGTCTGACCATATATTTCGAGCCATTCGTACCCAGTGGAAATATACGCGTTTAAGTCACCACCTAAAATAATCAGTTGCGTATACTATAAAGACTGAGATTAATGTACAAGCAGCAATCCTCTGGTGTATCTGGGGATTCGATAGTGATTAGCTAAAATTTTCATTGCTCAGCACTGATAAGATTTAAACATTTACTCAGTGATAATTTCACGAGTTGGCCAGGCTTTTAAAATCGCCTGGATGAATGTCGCTAGTGGGATTGCAAAGAACACGCCCCAAACTCCCCATAAACTGCCAAAAAACACCACCGCTACTATGATCGCAACAGGATGTAGATTAACGACCTCTGAAAATAGTAATGGCACTAGCAGATTACCATCTAGAATTTGTATAACTGCATAAACGGCCATTAAATAGCCGAATTCAGAACCACTGCCCCATTGAAAGAAAGCAATCAATATTACTGGAATAGTAACCACGGTCGCACCGACATACGGTACGATAACAGACAGACCGACCAACAAACTAAGCAACATCGAATAGTTAAGCCCCATGATCGAAAAACCAATGTAGGTTGCCAGCCAAACCACTATGACTTCGATAAACTTGCCGCGGACATAACTGGCTATTTTGATATCTAAATCAGTCCATACTCGGTGCACCAGTGTGCGCTCTTCTGGTAAGAAATTACCCAGCCAGGCCAGTATCAGATACTTATCTTTAAGAAAGAAAAATACCATCAAAGGCATCAAGATCAAATAAACAAAAAATGTAATGACGCTAACGACTGAGTCAAACGACACACTAACAACCCGCTGTCCAAATGCATTAAGTTCAGTATTAATAAAGGCGAATATTTGATCTACTTGCTGAGCCGAAAGATAGTCTGGATATCGCTCAGGTAACCCCGACAATAAATGCTGGCCACGACTAAACATATTGGGCATTTCCCTGAATAAATCGCTCACCTGCCTGGATAAAAGTGGCAATAATACAAATAAGGTCAATACGATTGCGCCAAGAATAATTAAGGTAATAAAACTTGCCGCTATGGTTCGATTTAGATTAATTTGATCCAAACGGGAAACCAAACCCTCGAACAGATAAGCAATAATGATACCGATCAATATCGGCATCAAATGTGCGTTCATAACAACTATGAGTAACCCTCCAAAAATGAGGATAAATGCAAATATCACCGTCTGTGGATCGGTGAAATAGCGGAGATACCACTGTTTAAGTACGCTAATCATTGTCTATAGTTTTTCTATAATAAGATTGAAAACACAATTGCAGCTCATCGATAACTACGCGAGCCTCTAACCCTTGCAAGATATGCTTGCCCATCAACACTGCCGCGTCATTTAACAAATCACCTGTATCGAGCATAAAGTAAGATCGTTTCAATCGATCAATAGCCTCTGCTACCGTTTCCTGTGGTGGTCTGTTTATCAAATTAGGCAGAGCATCCACCCTATCCACGACCTCAGTTTTTGATTGATGTGCGAGAAAACTCGCATAGTCAATAATACTCTGTCGCTGTTCATCATTTAGTTGTGACATTAAACTGTCTAGCATTTCTGACTGAACTTCCACTGACCGACTCTCCATCGAGTCTAAATATGGCCTTAAAGGGCTACTTTCTATTGCAATAGGCATGAGCAAACTCCAGTAGCTCTTCCATTACTGTCACTCGAAACTTCTGTCGCTGGCGCACAAACGAAAATGATCGCGTTAGCGGTGGATCAAGCTGCAAAGCTACCAACGTGTTGAGCTTCAGTTCTTTAGCAATGGTGGAACGAGAAATGATTGAGATACCCATCCCAGCCTCCACTGCACCTTTTAAAGCCTCTGGACTACCCAGTTCGAGACAAATATCCATCTCGAGTGGATTAACGCCTTCATTAATAAGATATTGTAAAATAACTTCTCGAGTACCAGACCCCTCTTCCCGACTGACAAACGGATAATGTTTAATATCCACAGGTTTAACCGTTGATCCACGCTTGACTAATTCGTGATCTGGCGAGGCAACGACAACTAGATCATCCTCGTGACAAACTTCAACAATTAGGTTTTTATTGGCGACGGGTGCCTCAACAACGCCCAAGTCGATAACACTATCCTCAACCATAGACACTATGCCGTCTGTATTCGAGACTCTTAAACGCAAGTTTATTTCTGGATGCCGTGCTTTAAACTCGCCTAGCAACGCTGGCAGCATATACTCGGCGATCGTAGTGCTCGCGCCAATCGTCAAAGCGCCACTGATCTCTCCCGTCAACTCTCGTACCGAACTCTCCATCTCAGCGTAAAGACCGAAAATTTTCTCTGCAAATTCTGCCACCTTCTCACCTGTAGGTGTGAGGGTCACTTTATTATGAGCACGATCGAACAATCGCGTATTAAAATACTCTTCCAACTGACGAACCTGAAAAGTCACTGCGGGTTGCGTCATATGTAACGACTCAGCAGCCTTGGTAAAGCTCAAATGCTTCGCAACAGATTGAAAAACTTTCAGACGCCGATCACTCATAGATCTATATTCTTGGTAGGCAACAATGCTACATTATATATTGTTTTTATATGTCTCTACAGTAGTTATAAATTGTATTAATAAGCATCAGCCTCCTCGTCAAAATTAGCGCAGTTATGCTCCAGTGTTCGATGATAACCAATGGTGGAAGTTTTTCATTTCGTTCGTCGATGTATGTCGAATATCACAATGCGGCTGATTATAAAGGTCCTAATATTGTTAGTCGTCATGTTTTTGACGAGTTTAAGGGATGTACTGAGAATAAAACCCACTGTATAGATGCACCTGTCGTATAAAGCATGACTGAAAAATTTCACACAGAAGTATACCTAACAACTCTGGTATAACACTCCCCGGGCAGCAAAAGATGGACTAGGTAAAGTCGGCGGCGGCATAGTGACCACCCATCAGACTACTATAGTCGGTATACAGGCAAGTGAAAATCGAACTGTCATCTCCTTTAATATCAAAATCCAAACCAAATCTGGCGATGGCAGCTTGCATTACATGTCCAAAAAGGAAATCACAACACGCAATAAAAATCGGGGGCTGACATTGGGTAGATTTGCTAACTGGTTGTTTTATCAATAAACCGTTTATTTATAGCCACTCTACCTTATAATAAACCCAATTCTTCAGTGACCACACTGATTGTTACCGAACTCTATTACGCCTAATTAATTCGGCTTACCCTCACACACGTTACTTAACTTATATCTGATAAAACCTATGAAAGCCTCCTGCTTCCACCTTGCAACACTAAAAGAAACCCCCGTAGACGCTGAGATCATCAGCCACCAACTCATGCTACGAGCCGGACTCGTGCGCCGTCTCGCATCTGGAATCTACAGCTGGATGCCACTAGGATTAAGAGTTCTACGTAAAGTCGAAAATATAGTCCGAGAAGAAATGGATAATGCAGGTGGCCTAGAGCTGCTTTTGCCATCTTGCCAACCCGCCGAACTATGGCAGGAGACAGGTAGATGGGGACAGTTTGGCCCCGAGCTTTTAAGGATGAAGGACAGACATCAGCGTGAATACTGCATTGGCCCAACCCACGAAGAAGTAATCACGGATATATTTAGACGTGATTTCAAAAGCTATAAGCAACTACCGGTCAATTTTTACCAAATTCAAACCAAATTTCGAGATGAAGTTCGCCCCCGATTTGGCGTGATGCGCTCGCGAGAATTCATCATGAAAGATGCTTATTCATTCCATTTGAATCAAGAATCGTTGCAGCAAACCTACGAAATCATGTACCAGGCCTACAGCAACATATTTGATCGTTTTGGCTTATCTTATCGAGCAGTCAAAGCTGACTCAGGCTCTATAGGTGGAAGCACTTCACACGAGTTCCATGTTTTAGCCGATTCAGGGGAGGACGCCATCGTCTTCTCCGATAAAAGCCAATATGCTGCCAATGTAGAGATGGCCGAAGCCTTACCTGGCGAACAGGCACGTGCCGAGCCAGGTGAAGACATGCAGGTGATCGACACACCCAATCTGCATACCATCGATGACCTTGCGAGCGGATTAAAGATCGATACCAAAAAGTGCCTTAAAACACTGATTGCTAATGGTGACGAGGGCAGCCTAGTCGCCTTCGTAATAAGAGGAGATCACGACCTCAACCCATTGAAGGCAGAGAAGCTGGAAGGCGTTGCAAGCCCCTTTACACTCGCAGACAAGGAACAAATTAAAACGGATCTTGGCACGGACCTAGGTTCAATTGGTCCGATAGGCCTTAACATTCTGACTTATGTTGACCATAGCGCCGCACTCGTCAGTGACTATGTCTGTGGTGCAAACAGTAATGACCAGCATTATATTAATGCTAACTGGGGTAGAGATAGTGACGAACCAGTTTCGGTTGATATCAGAAACGTATTGGATGGCGACCCAAGCCCAGATGGCGAAGGGCATTTGAAAATTCTCCGAGGAATCGAGGTTGGACATATATTCCAACTAGGGGAGAAATATAGTGAGGCCATGCAAGCGACTGTATTAGATGAAAATGGCAAGAGCAAAGTCACATCGATGGGCTGTTATGGCATCGGCATTACCCGAATTGTTGCCGCTGCAATCGAACAAAGTAATGATGAAAAAGGCATCTTATGGCCCGATTCATTAGCACCATTTCAACTCGTAATCTGCCCACTCAATTACAACAAATCAGACATCGTAAAACAGGCTGCGGATCAGTTATACCTAGACTGCCAAAAACAAGGCATTGATGTATTGATAGATGATCGACCGTTACGCCCCGGTGTTATTTTCTCCGACATGGAGTTGATTGGGATACCACATCGAATCGTGCTTAGTGAACGCGGTTTGAAATCTGAGCAGTTCGAATACAAGGGCCGACGGGATGATGGATCTCAAGATTTACCATTAGCTGAATTATCGGACTTCTTGACAAAACTATTCAATCCAGTATCCGCACCGATTTAAAGATGGGCTACTGCCTGGCTGTGCTGACAGCATCCCCGCTGTCAGAACAGCTAGTTTAGTTGCGAACTTATCTCTCATAGAACTTAGACCCTATACTTCCCGCCTTATTAAAACAAACTAAGGGTGGGTGCAACAAGCTAGACAGCAACAGCAAGACTACAACATGAGATATTTCTCAACACTGGATTTTAGGATCAATTTGACGCCGAAGCAAACCTTGGAGCCTGTCGGGCTTAGGGTGAATCTATTCGGCAATTGTTCCTGCATTGCTCTACCTGAGGAACGCCGAACCGCTACATCCATGCAGTCGTGCGGAAAAGCTATTTTGGCCAAATTTCCCGATCTAATTCGTTGAATAGAACAAATATTCGCCTCATTCGATCTAAAATTCTGGCTCAACATGACGGTCACTCCTTACGATCCCCTAAGTCCGACAAACTCTGGTCGACATGTCTAATCGTTTAACAAAATTTGTCGAAGACCCAGAAAAAAAACCTAAGCACATTAAAACTCATACACTGTGAAACCATCAGGGCCGACATCTAACTAGCGCTTGCCCCAATAGAGGTTGAAAGCACTTTAATTAATTGACAACATCAGCGGTTGACGCTCGGGTATTAATGCAAACCATGTCGTTCTGGCTAGATGTAATCGATTCGACCCCGCAGTGAAGGTTATTTTATGGGTTGGGTGGATATTGAAAAGTAACGCGCAAAAAAAAGCCCGCTGATGCGGGCTTTTTAACATAACAACTTCGTTATTTTTACTGAGCGAGATAATCTAAATCTGACGATTCAGTTTCACCTATTGACCATGCACCACGATTCTTCGCATGCTTAATTGCAGCTGCGCTATCGCTAGCATTCGCTTTAGGTATATCAAACGACTGGCCAGGAAAAATCAAGTCTGCATCTTTAATTTGATCCATATTAGCTTTGTAGATCAACGGCCATTGGTAAGCGTTACCATAGACTGAATCATGACCAGCGATATTCCAGAGATTATCACCGCTCTCTACCAAATAACTGCCTAGGGACATCGATTCTACAACAGCCACAGGCTCTGACACTACAGCAGCTTCTGCAGCAGCTTCTGCAGCAGCTTGATCAGCACGGTATCCGGCAATAAAATCTTCTGCACTATTTGCAGCTCTACCAGCCAAGTTGATAGCACGATCGTCTTCACAGTCAGCCGCAGCTAGCTCTGCTGCTTTGATCAACTTTTCATTCCATGTTGAAGCGAAGCCTAGATTTCTTGCTCGTGCATTTTTTAGTTTAGCAGCGTAAATTGCTTTCTTCGCTTCTGCGCTTGCGCCTTCACATTCTGCAACCACAACTTCTACGCTAGGAGCCGTTTCACTTGATTCACTTCCGCCACTGGCGCAACCAACCCCTAATCCGGTAGTAAATACTGCAACAGCAGCGATTTTCAATAATTCTTTTGCATTCATCTGTTC
>JBLHID010000028.1:0-23272 GCA_047615545.1 Polaribacter sp. | reverse complement strand
CTCATCACTAGTGTTACTGATAGTGATGGCATCAGCTCTGGACCAATCACTCTGAACCCGACGGGCACCGACCCAATCCGGTTTGGCCGAATGCGAATGTACAATGCTAACGGTTCAGAATTATCACCTTTGGTAATGGATTATCGTCTGGAATACTTTGATTCAGGTAACTGGGGATTACACGACGACATGGATTCAACTATCGCCACCGGTGATATTACTAGCAACCCAGCTGGCACCTCGGGCACCTCAATTTTGGCAACTACACTTGCTGGTAAGTTTGCCATTACATTAGCACCGCCAGGAACTGGAAATGATAAGGCCTACCTGATAACCACCGACGTATTTAACTCAGGAGAACCCTGGTTACAATATGATTGGGACAGCGACGGCAATCAGGATGGCAGTTTTGATGACAACCCAAGTGCTACTGCAACCTTTGGCATTTACCAGGGCAATACTGTCAACATTTACATTCAGCAGACTTATCAATAGACACCTATCAATAACAAGCGTCACTAATCGCCGGACCTTAATTTAAACGAAAACTGCTGCCGGCGACCGATATAGACAATCAGTACTAGCACTGGAATGCCCATCAGAGCGGTAGCTAAAAAGAAATTAGGGTATCCCATCGCATCGACCATAGTGCCCGAATAACCACCCAGCACTTTGGGCAGGAAAGTCATCAGTGAAGTAAATATCGCGTACTGCGTGGCGGTAAATGAAATATTGGTCAAGCTAGATAAAAACGCCACAAACGCTGCACTCGCAATTCCAGCAGAGAGGTTGTCAGCTGAAATGACAATATACAACCAAGTCATGTCGTGTCCTTTCGAAGCAAGTACCATAAACAGCAGATTCGTCACTGCCGATAACAAACCACCCAGAAACAATACTCGAATCACGCCAAAACGGATCGCCAGCAATCCCCCCATAAACCCGCCGACAATAGTCATTAAGAGTCCATAGGTTTTCACAACACTTGCGATTTCGGGCTTACTAAACCCAAGGTCCTGGTAAAACACATTGGCAATCACACCTAATACAATATCCGAAATACGGTATAAACCGACCAGGGCTAACAATAGGCAGGCCAGCAAAAGACCGTATCGTTTGAAAAAATCATGTACTGGCGCTATGTAAGTCTGGTCGAGCACGCTGTACTCTATGATTTTTATTTTGACCATTCCTAATGCGAATATCCAAGCCACAGCTATCGCCAGTAAAAGTCGGATCACGCTGGGCAGAGCCGAGCTAAGGTAAATGCTGCTGATGAAAGCACCGACAACCAATACGAAAAATAGCAAAATTCGTGAGTAGCCGTTCTTTATTTCAGCCAAGTTGTTTTCGGCCAGATCAAATTGCGATTGTCTCTCTGGCTCCCGGATTATCAGTGTCGTGAGCACACCAACCAACATAACTGCTGCCATTAGCAAATAGGTCGATTGCCATGCTTGATACGAGTAAACGTCACGAGTCGACCCAAGCCAGTCAGCAATGAACAATGAGCCTGCGCCCGACACCAACATGCCGATACGATATCCAGCGATATAAGTCGCCGACATTAATGCCTGTAAGTCTGGCCCAGCTGACTCGATTCGATAGGCATCGATGGCGATATCCTGTGTCGCAGCCGAAAAACCCAGCATGACTGCGGCAATGGCCATGAGCGTTAAGCTACCGGGATTTGCCTGAGGGTCGACAGACGCCATTAGCGCAATCGATAATATGATGGCGAGTTGACCGAGTAACATCCAGCCACGACGTCTGCCTAACCATCGAGTTAAGAGTGGAATGGGTATTTGGTCAACCAGCGGTGCCCACACAAACTTGAACGAAAACCCAAGCGCCGCCCAGCTAAAGTAGGTAACAGTCGCTCGTTCGACCCCAGCTTCACGTAACCACAAGCTGAGGGATGAGAAAATCAGTAATAGCGGGATGCCTGCTGAAAACCCAAGAAATAAAAGTGTCACTACTCGGGGATGAGCGAAACCTTTTAAACTTTGCTGCCAGCTTTTAGCCGTTAATTCGTTACTCATAGATAACCTTCACGTTAGTTTTGGTTCAAAATCATAATCCATTATCAACGGCGCGTGATCTGAGAACCGCTCATCTTTATAAACAGAGGCACTCTGAATCAGGCCTTTTAGACCCGGTGTCACGATATGATAATCAATACGCCAACCGACATTTTTGGCCCAAGACTGCCCCCGATTCGACCACCAGGTATACTGCTCTTCGCGTTGATCGACCTGTCGAAAGCCATCAACAAAGCCAACACGATCAAACAGGTCATCGAGCCAAGCTCTTTCTTCGGGCAGGAAGCCTGAGTTTTTTTGATTGGGCTTCCAGTTTCTTAAATCAATATTTTGATGCGCAATATTCCAGTCGCCACAAATAATAAATTCTCGCCGCTTACGGCGCAATGATTGTAAATGTAGCATGAAGCTCTCCATAAACCGAACTTTCGATTCCTGCCGATGATCGCCCGACGAACCAGACGGCGCATACAATGAAATGACTGATAAATTGGCGTAACGATATTCAATATAACGACCTTCGTTATCAAACTCCGACTCACCAAACCCTCTGATCACTTGCAATGGCTTGTGCAAACTATAAATGGCAGTGCCGCTATAGCCCTTCTTCAATGCATCAAAGTAATTGCAGACGTAACCTTCGGGATGAAACATGGGGTCTTCAAGTTGATCAACCTGTGCTTTTGTTTCCTGAATACAGACAAAATCTGCCTGTTGTGTGGCCATCCAATCGAAAAAACCTTTACGCGATGCGGCACGGATACCGTTGGTATTGACTGAAATCACTCGCATAAAGACGTTTCCTGGGACAACAATTTTTAAAGATACTTTCATTCGTAAGATCTGGCGTTATGATACAGCAGTTAATTTTTATCTGGGTAAACTATGCAAGAATTTCAATCACGCTTTCTCGACTATTGCCTAGAACGCGGTGCACTTAAATTTGGTGAGTTCACTTTAAAGTCGGGGCGCACCAGTCCTTATTTTTTCAATGCAGGCATTTTCAATACGGGGGCCGACCTCGCAAGCTTAGGTTCTTTCTACGCCGAAGCAATCCAACATGCCCATGTTGATTTCGACCTATTGTTTGGGCCAGCCTACAAAGGCATTCCACTCGCAGCGATTACTGCTTGCAGCCTGTATCAAGACCATCAACGTGATATACCATATGCGTTCGACCGCAAAGAGGCTAAAAAACATGGAGAAGGTGGCATCACTGTCGGCGCACCCATCCAAGGTAGAGTCATGATTATTGACGATGTTATTACTGCTGGCACCGCCATCCGCCAGTCACTCAAATTAATCGAATCGTTAGGTGCCAAGGTCTGTTCAGTTACCATTGCGCTGGATCGTCAGGAAAAAGGCCAAGGTGAATTATCAGCCATACAGGAGCTTGAGGCACTCGGCATTCGTGTTGTCCCCATCATCCAACTCGCAGATATTCTGCAGTATCTGGAAGCGAACAATCAAACACAACATTTAGAATCGGTCAGTGAGTATAGAAATCTCTACGGGATTGATTAATTAATCCCGTTAAGGGGTGTGTAATGTAGCGATACGTCTTTGCGAAATAGCTTTGCGGTATGTGCGTCAGATTAATTGATAAGCGATTACGCCGATAGTCAGACCTGCATTGTTTTCATTTTATCGAAGGCTCTGGCTCCTGATCTTGAAGTGAACTCTCATTAGAGCCTTCGGTCTATCAAACTAGAGATTCAGGAGGCACCATGTTTCGACTATTACTCATTCTTTGCTTTACCACACTGCCCGCATTAGCAGCAAAAAAACTAACCGTAGACAGCGGCACGAATCAAACTACCGTGGTCGAATTGTATACCTCCGAAGGTTGCAGTAGCTGCCCTCCAGCAGAGAAGTGGTTCAAAGCACTAACCAAAGCGCCCAAACAGGACATCAATATTCTGGCGCTTGCATTTCACGTGGACTACTGGGATTACATCGGCTGGAAGGACCGCTTTGCGAACCCTAAACACACCAGCCTACAGCGCCAGTTAGGCGCCAATAATCGACAGCAATCGATATACACCCCTGAATTTTTCGTCGATGGTAAGGAGGCACGGGGCACACGAAATGTGCTTTCTCAAATCAGCCGAAACATGAGCAAGAACAACGGCAAACCTTCGCCTATACGCCTTAAACTGTCGGTATCCAAGAATCAGCATTCTTTAATGGTTGAGTTAGAAACCACCGCAATTGGATCGAAAAAAAAAGGTTGGCAACACCGTTACTTTGTTTATGAGAACGGCTTATCAAGCGAGGTTAAACGTGGAGAAAATGCTGGTCAGGTACTGAACCATGAACAAGTCGTGCGATATATGAGCGCCACCTTCAAATCCGCTGAATATGACAGCCATAGCATAAAAATACATCCTGACTGGCGGCTCGACAATATCGGCGTCGCCGCATTAGTCACCACAGCTGGCAGCGAACAATACCTACAAGCGGTCTATACCCCGATCACGTCTCTATTAGAATAGAAAACGCTGAAACGCACAGCTGGCGCAAGGGACAGTAATGCCTGGTTATTGGTTTAGTGGGTAGTAAGATCGCTCAGTCGATTGATAGCCGAAACCATCAACTCAAGCTGCTCTCAATCGGAGTTTGGGAACCGGTGCTGATGGTGTTAGGCACGAACCCCAACAATTCCAACAGCCGATAAAGTTCTAGGTGATTAGCACGGTGACTCAGTAGATTGATCATTAGCCGATTTAAACCGAGTTGTCATCGGTAGCTGAGTGATGTTGTTAATCAGCAAAGATTAATACCCCAACAAGCCTTTTTTCAAAGCAATATCGGCCGGAAAGTTGCCTAACCATATTTCAAGTAAGGCATTTTTGAAATCCACTCCGGGAATAACGCCTTGCAGTTTGTTGTTCTTGGTTATTTTTGTGCCCGTACCGGGAATGTAATCCAGCACATAACGATCTCCCTTGACGGCATTTGCGTCGAAGTAGCTATAAAACTGTTCGGTACGACTTTTTAGTCGGGCCATGGCCTCTTTATCTTGATTTTGCTCGAAACCATCGCACCAGGCTTTCACGAGTTTATTCTTGTCGACCTCTTTATAAACGAAGTCCATTTGTAAGCGATAGGCGCTCGGTGTAGATAAAATCTCCGCGACATTACTATTCTTGTCGACAAGATAAAGCGAGCCGACATAAATATCGAACCAGAATTTTTCTCGCAACCCAATCCCGTTTAACTGTAATACCTCTCCGTTTTCGGCTGTGATCTCTTCGTCCAAATGAACGCCTGCCTTTTCAACAGAATGTGCCAAGGGGGCGATGAACAATAAAGCCAACGCCGTTATCAATGTTTTCACTCGTGCGTATTCTCCAATGTTTAGCCTAGTTTCATTCTAGCGTTAGTGACTGCAAATTTATACGCAGCCCCTCCCGGTTGGTTGCTAGGTTTCAGTGTCTGGCTTGTGATACTGAATGATGCCCAGACGTATTAGCTCGGCATGCAGTATGACTGCCCGATCAAGGCATTTTGGCACTTCGAGTAAGCGTTGCTTCAAATTACTGCCTAACGGTAGCAGGTAAATAAGTTGGTAGAGTATTTGTGCAAAGCCATCATCGGGATCGAAAATTCTGGCCTCCTGCTGGCTGATATGCTCTAGCAGCTCCTGCATATAGAGATACTGGCCTGGGACCTCTTTTTTACTTTCTTCATCAAGTACATTGACGGTGGCGATTGTTAATCCATCTGACTGAGTACGAGTGTCTTCTATTTGAAAGCGATGCATGCCGAGTGCTGTAATGCCAAGTAACCCATCCTTTCTATCCTGCCAGTCATAAATTCTGGCGATGGTGCCGACCCCGTGAATTTCGTTATTGCTCTGGGTCTCTTCACCTTTATAGATGAGGATGACGCCAAAATCAGATGATTCACGCATGCAGTTTGCGATCATGTCACTATAGCGTGGCTCGAAAATTTTGAGTGGTAACGCATTGCCTGGTAGCAAGACAGTTTTTAGCGGGAATAAGGGTAATTCGGTCATAGGTGGGCTTATTGATACTGCCGAGATAGGATTAATCACTGGCTGCCCAGCGCGGTGAAATTTCATTTGGGATATCGAGCTGATCTAAAATTCGGGCGACCACAAAATCGACTAAATCACTGACTTGATTGACCCCTTGATAAAATCCAGGGTTTGGCGGCAATATGACGACGCCGAGTTTTGAGAGCTTCAACATGTTATCAAGGTGAATGCTAGAGAAAGGCGTTTCTCTTGGTACTAGGATTAATGTTTTTCTTTCCTTGATAATTACATCAGCTGCACGGTTGATTAAGTTCTCACTCGTGCCGGAGGCAATCGATGCTAGCGTACCCATAGTGCAGGGACAAACGACCATGGCGTCGGCGACCGATGAACCGCTGGCGGGTGGCGCCGTCCATTGATCCTTGCCATAGGCACTGATGAGCGACGAATCGACTTCAAAAAAGTCACACAATTGGCGCTGCATCTTTTGGGGTGAGCCGGTAAGTTTTAAATCCGATTCCATACCCAGCACAATTTGGCCCGCCTGCGAGCACAAAAACTGAACATGAACCCCTGCGTCGAGGCAATACTGCATGAGGCGCAACGTGTAATGTGCGCCAGACGCGCCGGTCATCGCTAGTGTCAGAGTTTTAATCATTGTTTTGCCTCAAATCGTTCACCAATACAAAATTGGATTTTTAGATGCCCTTAGGGCTCATCAGTTTATAGGGTGCATAAAAAAATAGTAATTTTTTTGTGAGTGCAAGGAAGCACCGCTCGGACGACTGCATGGATGCAGCGGTTCGGCGCCCCGAAGGTAGAACAATGCATGGAGTAATTGTCGAGAACCGGAGAGTACGAGTAGTACATGATGATCGACTGGGCTGGCGCACCAGCACGAAGCTGACGACGCAATCGCGGAAAAAAAGCATTTTTGAAGGTGCCCTAGGACTGCATGGCGAGAATTAGGCGTTGATGGATACCATCAAAACCGCCATTACTCATAATAACGATTTGATCGTTTGGTTGACAGTCTTTAACCAGTTGATCGATGATTTGGGCGGTGTTGCTCTTAATCATCACCTGAGTATCAACGGTCGTGTTTACGACTTGGGCCATAGCGTGAATATCCCATTCCAATCCTGGATTGTCGATCATCAATACGACATCGGCCGAGCTTAATGAGTGAGTAACTTTGTCGCGTAGCGCGCCCATTTTCATCGTATTGGAGCGCATTTCGATAACTGCAAACAGACGCCCTTTGGTCTCAGCTTTTAGTGCCTCTAAGGTCAGCGCAATGGCGGTCGGGTGGTGCGCAAAATCATCAATAATACGAATATCGTTGATCTCGGCGATGACTTCCTGACGTCGTTTTACCCCACCAAATTGGCTTAACGCCTCTATCGATGTTTGCAACGAAATTCCGGCATGACGAGCAGCGAGTGCGGCGGCACACGCGTTTAAGGCATTGAATTGGCCTGTTTGAGCGAGTTTGATCGGGTAGGTTTGTCCTGTCTTTTGATCACTCATAACGGATTGATGATCTAGGGTAAAATCGGCTGCATTGCCGGTCGAGCGCTTATTGTCTGAGCCAAAGCCCAGGCAGTCGCTCCAGCAACCCATAGCCAACACTTCATCCAACGCCTCAATATCTCGATTGTGGATAATAAGGCCAGTTTTAGGCAGGGTTCGGATTAAATGATGAAACTGACGTTGAATTGCAGGCAGATCGTCAAATATATCAGCATGATCAAATTCAAGGTTATTCAGTATTAAAGTGCGCGGGTGGTAGTGAACAAACTTGGACCGTTTATCGAATATAGCGGTGTCGTATTCGTCGGCTTCAATCACGAAGAAGGGGCTTTCGCTGCCATCATCCATCTGTCCTAGACTGGCTGACTGAGAAAAGTTTTGACTGACGCCACCAATTAAATAGCCAGGATTCAGGCCGCTAAATTCGAGGATCCATGCCAGCATACTACTCGTAGTGGTCTTACCATGCGTGCCAGCAACCGCCAAAACCCAACGGTCACGCAATACTTGCTCGTAAAGCCATTGTGGGCCAGAAATGTACGGCAGATTATTCTCGAGGATCCATTCGAACTGCGGGTTGCCACGCGATATAGCATTGCCGACGATAAATACAGTGCCGTTGTTAGGTAGACTGTTGGCATCATAACCGTCATGAAGTGTGATACCAGCCTCGTTAAGTTGAGTGCTCATAGGCGGATAGACGGCCGCATCGGAACCCTCGACTTCGAACCCCTTTTCGCGAGCCAAAAGAGCGACACCCGCCATGAATGTACCGCAAATGCCCAATATGTAAATTTTCAAATTATAAATTCTCTTTTGAGGAAGACAGCCCTTAGGGCGCCTCTAAAAATAGTCATTTTTTTGAGACCTTTTTTGCTCCTGCACCAACAGTAGGGGCCACGACCGCAATCACGTTAAAAGTGCATTTTTAGAGATGCCCTTTAATAAAACAAAACAATCATAAGCTGATGCAACACAAAATAGTTAAAGCTAATCATAGCTGAAGCGAGAGTGCCGATGTCGAAGGCGCGCTTAAAAATCAGAGCCAATACGGCGAGATTCCAAAAAATAAGCACCATAACCAGATTGATTTCGATTTGGGTCAGGGATCCACTCGTTATGCTGCTATCCATAAACAACTTATAAATGGGTATGCTGATTGCGGTCATCATCAGGTTGGCACCTACTAAAGCCGATAGCGTTTTATAAAAGCGAGGTAGTTTTTTCCTCAGCCGTAAGCCGCCATAGGCAATGACGCTAAGCAGGCCTAACTCAATGGAAATTTGACCAACGATAGCCAGATAGCCACGTTGAGCATCAACCAGCATGAGTCCAATCAATAGGTAACTCAGCAAACTTAATATAATGCATTGAATGCTATTGGGCAGCCGTTCTGGACTGGACGATAGCACGCACATCATCAAATAGTGCTTTAGGCAATAGGTCCATTGAGTCAGCTGGTAGATCATAAATTTTGAGGTGGGGAATTAATAGGTGAATCCATAGACGAATGATTACCTAGTTGTGTGATGAACACAACTTTCATCTCGTTAGTGGGCATCCATCGTAATCTAACTTGCAGTTGGTTATAATCACGCACAATTTTCGAGTGACACCTAATTCTATGAATATCCAGTCGATGAGTAAAATAGTCCATGAATGATGTTTCAATACCAGACGTTGCAGTAATTGACCTAGGCACGTTTCAGGGGTTAATTCAAACATTACAAAGCTATTGGGCAGAGCAGGGTTGTGTGGTCATGCAACCGCTCGATATGGAAGTCGGTGCGGGCACTTTTCACCCAGCGACGTTCCTGCGTGCGATTGGGCCTGAGCCATGGCGAGCTGCCTATGTCCAGCCTAGTCGTCGACCGACCGATGGTCGCTATGGTGAAAATCCGAATCGACTACAACATTACTTTCAGTTTCAGGTATTGCTAAAACCATCACCAGATAATTTCCAGGAGTTGTATCTTGGATCTTTGGAACGATTAGGTTTTGATACATTGGTTCACGATGTTCGTTTTGTTGAAGATAACTGGGAGTCACCAACACTGGGTGCTTGGGGCCTGGGCTGGGAAGTTTGGCTAAACGGTATGGAAGTCACGCAGTTTACGTATTTCCAACAAGTAGGTGGTCTCGAATGCCGACCTGTTTCAGGTGAAATTACCTATGGTATCGAACGGCTCGCCATGTATATGCAGGGCGTCGACAGTATTTACGATCTGGTTTGGTCGCGCAGTGAGCATGGTGAAATTACCTATGGTGATATTTATCATCAGAACGAAGTAGAGCAATCAACCTATAACTTTGAACTAGCTGACACAGACGCGTTATTCCATTGGTTCGATGTATGTGAAGCGCAATGTCAAAAATTGATCGAAAAGAAGTTAGCGCTACCCGCTTACGAGCAAGTAATGAAAGCATCACATGCGTTTAATTTACTCGATGCACGCCGCGCCATTTCGGTGACCGAACGGCAGCGTTTTATCTTACGGGTGCGAACTTTATCAAGAGGTGCCGCACAATGTTATTACGAATCTCGCGAGGCGTTAGGGTTCCCCCTATTAAAGAGTCCGTTGTCGCCCAATGCTAAGCAAGCTGTAACTGCAAAGGGGGCTGACAGTGAATAGCGTATCTACCAATAATGCTTCTATCAATGACAATGCTATGACCAACGACTGCCTGATTGAACTAGGCACTGAAGAGCTGCCCCCTAAAAACCTGAAATCATTATCTGAAGACTTCGCCAAACTCGTGAGTCAGGCACTAAATGATGCGGGCTTACCGGCCGTATCGGTTGAGGTGTACGCGACACCCAGACGTCTTGGGATATTGATGCGCGATATACCGACCCAACAGGCCGACAAAATTGTCGAGAAGCGTGGCCCGGCGTTACAGGCCGCCTTCGATAAAGAAGGTAACCCATCGAAAGCCGCGCAAGGCTTTGCCCGAGGCTGTGGTGTCGAAGTGACTGATCTAATGCAACGAGAGACCGACAAAGGCACTTGGTTGTTTTTCGAGAAGAATGAAACCGGGCTGAGTCTAGCGCAAATACTGCCTGAGGTCGTCGCTACCGCAATCAATAAACTACCGATTGCCAAGCGCATGCGCTGGGGTGATCAGACAGTAGAGTTTGTCCGTCCAGTGAAATGGCTGGTAATGATGGTTGGGTCAAACGTAGTCGAAGGTGAAGTGTTGGGTGTGCGTTCTGGCAATCAAAGCCAGGGCCATCGGTTTCATGCGCCGGGCCATATTACGTTTGCAAATGCCGGTGATTATGTTGCCTGCCTAGCGAATGAAGGCAAGGTTGTCGCGAGTTTTGATAAGCGCAAAAGCATGATCCGCGAGCAGATAGAGCAAAGTGCGGTAAACCTGGGTGGCGTAGCCCATATAGAAGAAGCTTTGTTAAACGAAGTGACCGGGTTGGTCGAGTTCCCAGTCGCGGTTTGTGGCACTTTTGACGCTGAATTCCTGTCGATTCCGGTCGAAGCCTTGGTCATGACGATGCAGGATAATCAAAAATACTTCGCACTGTTTGATCAGCAAGGTGGGTTGTTACCCAACTTTATTACTATTTCAAACATCGAGAGTAAGCAGCCAGAGATGGTCGCCAAAGGTAATGAGCGAGTGATCCGACCACGCTTTGCCGATGCTCGTTTCTTTTTCGACCAGGATCAAAAACAACCCCTGTCGCAGCGTAG
Organism: Polaribacter sp.; assembly: GCA_047615545.1. Lineage (GTDB taxonomy): Bacteria > Pseudomonadota > Gammaproteobacteria. Next base: position 11,990 of record JBLHID010000028.1, on the reverse strand, counting down.
CGAACAGCTCGATAAGGTGGTGTTTCAGAACAAGCTCGGGAGTGTTGGTGATAAAAGCCGCCGAATCGCCAAACTGGCGGTATCGATTGCTAAACAAATCGGCGCTGATGAAGCTCAGGTCGAAAAGGCGGCACACTTGTGTAAGTGCGACTTAATGACAGAGATGGTGGGAGAGTTCCCAAAATTACAGGGTTTAATGGGTCGTTATTATGCTGAGTTCGATCAGGAGCCTAAGGCCGTTAGCGATGCAATTGAGCAGCATTACTGGCCTAAATTCTCTGGCGATCAATTACCAAGCAATGATGTAGCACAATGTGTGGCATTAGCCGATCGGCTCGATAGTTTGGTTGGTATTTTTGGTATCGGCCAAAAACCCAGTGGTGTCAAAGACCCGTTTGCGTTGCGCCGAGCAGCATTGAGTGTGGTACGAATTCTGATTGAAAAAGACTTGCCACTGAACTTAATGCAGCTGATCGATAAAGCTTGCGAAGCACTGGCAGACAAATTTGATGCGGGCTCAGTGGGTGACGAAGTAAGCGATTACATCTTTGATCGACTGCGTGCCTATTATCAGGAGCAGGGTATTGGTTTTGATATTGTCGATGCTGTTATTTGTACCAAACCAGCGGTACTGAGCGACTGTGATCGACGGGTGCAGGCGGTTAATCAATTCCAGAGCAATGCTGCTGCGATTGCGTTGGCTGCGGCAAACAAGCGGATTGCCAATATTCTCAAAAAGCAGGGCATTAATAATGTGCTTGACGAAGGAAACCCGAATGAAAGCGTAGCGATCAATGAAACCTTGTTTGAAGCAGCGGCAGAGAAGCAACTGTTTCAACAATTGGTCGGTTTGCAGGACAAGGTCGATACCCTGTTTGCTGAAGGTGAGTATTTGCAGGGATTGAATGAACTCGCTTCGCTCCGGCCTGTGGTTGATCAATTTTTCGACGATGTTATGGTGATGGTTGACGATCAAGCGATTAAGACGAACCGGCTGGCATTATTAGGCCGGTTATTGAATTGCTTTAGGCAGGTCGCTGATTTTTCCAGAATTCAATCTTAGTGACTAATCATAGTGATCAGTCATATTGCCCAATCATGACTGGTTACTATCAGATTAGCGTGAAACAAGCCCACCCGACTTCCGTGGCTGAGAGGTGACTATGTCAAAAATGATAATCCTCGATAGAGACGGCGTCATCAACCATGACTCGGATGACTATATCAAGTCGCCAGAAGAGTGGATGCCCATACCTGGAAGCCTCGAAGCGATTACTCTACTGAAAAAAGCAGGTTACTTGGTGACTATAGCGAGCAATCAATCGGGTATTGCACGAGGCTTATTCAGCGAGCAAACACTACAGGATATTCATGCCAAGATGACTCAACTGCTCGCCATGCGAGGTGTCAGTATCGATGGTATTTATTACTGTCCGCACGACCCTCAAGCGAATTGCATTTGCCGCAAACCCAAATCAGGAATGCTCATAAAAATTGCCCAAGACTTTGATATCGATTTAAAGCAAACGCCTTTTGTTGGCGATAGTATATCCGATATTAAAGCAGCTGAAATGGCGCGAGCAAAACCGATATTACTGAGAACTGGCAAGGGCGAGCAAGTGATACAAAACAACCCCGAAGCAGCGAATGTACCGGTATACGATGACCTGGCACATTTTGTACGCGACACACTTAAAAGCAGGTTAACCTAATGTCCATCCCAACGCCCGGGCCAATCTATAAATTTTGGTTAGTGATTCGATCAGCCTTTTTTTGGCCGCCGTTTTTGGTAGTCACACTAACGTCAGCACCTGTCCTATGCTTGTTAATGATTTTTCCCTTTTGGGTTCGCATGGCTGTTGTCAGACTATGGATTAATATAAGCCTCGGACTGTTACATGTCATCTGTGGTTTGAAATATGTTGTCGAAGGCACAGAGAATATTCCTGAAAATGGCTTTATCGTGATGAGCAAACATAGCTCGACTTGGGAAACGATAGCCTTACAAAAATTCTTCGATCCGATGATCTGGGTGGTGAAGCGTGAATTGACTTGGATACCAATATTTGGCTGGGGTTTGATCGCAGTGAATGCTATTGCTCTCGACCGAGGGACTGGTCGCAAGGCCATTAATCAGCTCATTGAGAAAAGCAAAAAGCGTATGGACGAAGGGCGTATTCTGATGTTATTCCCTGAAGGCACACGAGTCATGCCAAAACAGGAAAAGCCATTCAAGGCTGGCGGTGCGATAGTATCCCAACGCACGGGGTACTCAGTGTTACCGGTTGCTCACAATGCAGGGGAATACTGGCCACGCCATAGCTGGATAAAATGGCCAGGCACGATACGCGTCGTAATTGGTAAGCCAATTGACCCTGAAGGCAAAACGCCTGACGAAATCATTGCTTTGGTTAAAGACTTTATTATCAGTACAGGCGAAGAGATTAGTGATCCTCAGCAGTTGAGGAATATAGGCGTTTCTTAAGGCTGCTCAACGACTAACATAATCATTCTTTTGCTCGTTGAAAGCAGTGACGAGTTCATCAATGCTATTCTGATCGTACTCACGCAAGCCGCTTAGCACCATTTTCTTTTGACCTTTACCGACATACTCGCCATTACAGTGAAGGTCGAAGTTGAGTGCAACATCGCCGCGCTTTCCGTACAGGCGAAACTGTGGCTCGGTATGAGAGAGGTCGACTGAGTCGATGTCCAGCGTATCAAGTGAAATGCGCATGTGATCGTAAATAACCAGCGGGCGCAGGGTATTGATCATCACATTATTGTCCTTCATTAACGGCACCAGCACGTGAGGAAAAGTGTGGCCAGAAAATTCGACATAGTTTTTAATTAAGGTTTCAATTAAGGTCTGGTTTTGACTCAGATCGCCATTGGTTGAGATATCCAGATATTTTTTGTCATTTTGATCATAGATCGAAATTTCACGCGCCTCAACCTCGGGTAAGATAAGCGTCACGTCGTCGTTCACCATACCAGAGAACGAAAACCCCATGACCTGCCTTAAGCCATAGTGTTTTATAATGACAGAAAACAATAAATCGCCCGGAACGCAGAAGCGTTTCGAATCAACATCATGCAGCGAATTGAAGTCACCTGCTACTGATTTGGCAAAGTCACTGGCCTGTTGCCGAGTAAAGGATAGTTTTGAGTCATCTAGGCTGTAGTATTTTTCTAATTGCATGCGATAAACTTCCTTTCGTTTCAAATGCTATCTTAACGCGCTATCTTAACGTAAATTATCCATGGGGTGCCTCTAAAAATAGTGATTTTTTTGTGACCTGTTTTTGTGCTTCTCGACAATAGCTCCTGCATTGTTCTAATTAGTTACATCCATGTAACGATGCAAAACAAGCATCCATGCCATCCATGGCAATAACTGCAAGGAAGCACTGCGCGGACGACTGCATGGATGCAGCGGTTCGGCGCCCCGAAGGTAGAACAATGCATGGAGCAATTGTCGAGAACCGGAGTGTACGTTAGTATATGAGGATCGAGTGGGCTGGCGCATCAGCTCGGTGCTGCCAACAGTAGGGGCCGAGGCCACGACCGCAATCGCGAGAAAAGTGCATTTTTAGAGATGCCCCATAATTAGTTAGAGAATGCCTGAGATTAGATTCAGCCGAGACTTGATCTGACTAAAGCCCACCTTAATCATCTATATGGGCTAAAATGAACCCCACTAAAATGCTGCGACACTTATGCTGAAATTTACAGACCTAGCGATACGCCGGGGTCCCAACCTGTTATTTGAAAACGTATCCTTTACGGTTCATCCTGGCCAAAAAGTGGGCTTGACCGGCGCGAATGGTACGGGCAAGTCCTCGTTATTCGCACTTGTTCTAAAGTACCTAAGCTCTGATCAGGGTGATTTCTCGATACCGAGTGACTGGGAAATCGCACAGGTGGCGCAAGAAACCCAGTTAACTGAGCAGGCTGCAATAGCATTCGTTATCGATGGTGATGCCGAGTTACGCCGGGTCGAAGCGAAATTGTCTAAAGCCGAAGCCAGTCAAGATGCGAATGACATTGGCCTCTGTCATGCCCGACTAGAAGAGATAGATGGCTATCAGGCCTATAGCAGAGCCGCCCGTTTGCTATCAGGACTGGGGTTCAACGATGGTGATATCGAGAACCCATTAAGGCAGTTTTCAGGCGGCTGGATTATGCGCCTCAACCTCGCGCGCGCACTCATGTGTCGCTCTGATTTATTGTTACTCGATGAGCCAACCAACCATCTCGACCTGGATGCAGTGATCTGGCTAGAGCAATGGTTAAAGCAATATCGGGGCACCTTGCTACTGATTTCTCATGACCGTGACTTCCTTGACTCCGTCGTTGGCTTTATTGCGCATGTCGAACAACTGGGTATCGAAGTATACCGAGGTAATTATTCTGCCTTTGAAGTTAGCCGTGCTGAAAAGCTTGCCCAGCAACAGTCGGGTTATGTTAAGCAGCAGGCGGCGATTGCTCATATGGAGGACTTTATCCGCCGCTTTAAAGCCAAGGCAACCAAAGCCAAGCAAGCGCAGAGTCGAGTCAAAGCGCTTGAGCGTATGCAGCTCATCGGCGCAGCACATGTCGACTCGCCTTTTCATTTTAACTTTAAACCACCTCGTGCGATGCCAACCTCGTTATTACGGCTTGATCGAGTGAATATTGGTTATGGCGACACAACAATCTTGGGAAATATTAACCTGTCTTTGATACCCGGCGAACGCATAGGCCTGCTGGGTTTGAATGGTGCAGGTAAGTCCACCTTCATCAAACTGCTGGCAGGCGAACTACAAACGCAAAGCGGCAAAATGGATCGTGCCAAAGACTTAAAGGTCGGCTATTTTGCTCAGCATCAAGTAGAGCAGCTAGACGAATCTGCAAATCCGCTATTGACCCTACAGCGCATCGATCCAGCCCTAACCGAAAAAGACATTCGAACCTACCTGGGTGGATTCAACTTCAAGGGCGATAAAGTACTACAAATCGTTGGCTCGTTTTCAGGTGGAGAGAAAGCCCGGCTAGTGTTGGCCCTATTGATATGGCAACGCCCCAATCTAATTCTGCTCGACGAGCCAACCAATCATCTCGACCTCGAAATGCGTCTGGCATTGAATCAGGCTTTGCAGGGCTTCGAAGGCAGCGTCATCCTCGTTTCCCATGATCGTCATTTATTGCGCAGTGTCTGCGATGACTTGTGGCTCGTAGATGATGGAAAGGTAGAAATTTTTAATGAGGGCATCGACGATTATCCGCGCTGGTTAGCCACTCGAAAATCGCGCATTGCAATCGATGCAGGCACAGTTGCCGTTGTCGATGGCACCGCATCACGCAAGCAACAAAAAAAGCAGGAAGCCGATTTTCGAAAGCTTCACCAGGGCACGTTCAATCAAATCAAAAAGCTCGAAGCCGCAATGGAAAAGCTGTCGGCACGGAAACAGGCATTAGAACTAAAATTGGCCGATCCATCGATCTATCAAGAAGGTCAAAAAGTAGAGTTGACCAAAGTGCTAGCTGAGCAAAAAACCGTCAGTATAGATTTCCAAAAAAGTGAAGACGACTGGTTCGAGTTGAGTGAAGCAGTGGAGTTGTTACGAGAGTAGGCGGTAAATTTGGATCGAACCATTCGTTCACCTATTCGATCAACCATTCGATCAATGACATGAACCAGAAAAAGAAACTAACCGTGATAATGCTGACAGCACTGATGGCCTCCTGCGTGTTCGTCGCGCATGAATCTCGGGATCAAGATCTTAGTGATGATTGCCATGTTTCGAGTAAGAAGTTGATCCTGAGTACAGCCGAAATTGGATTTGAGGCGTCATGTCATGGTTCTAGCGAAATGCTGGCAGCCTGTCTGGTGACTTACGGGGTGATCGTACCGGTTGGCAGTTTGATTGTTTCTGGTAGTGTTGTGGTTGTGGGTAATATTTTGAGATGGATTGAGGTGCGGGGGGGCTGCTAGACCCCTTCTAATAAAATTCTAAAATATTTATGGACTCGTAAGTACTGATGAACTTGTTGGTTTACCTTGCAAAAGTGGCCGATAGAGAAGGGCGCCGAAAGATAGCGTAACCCTGTAACTTGGTCTGAACTAGATCGTCTTTTAGAAAAATATCGAGCACCTAAGCCGATGAGCCACTAGACCTGCGCGAGATAGAAATATACCGAATAAACAGCCGCTAATGGAACCAACTGCGGGTGATTGGTCAACTGATACACATTCCTAAAGCCCGGCGTGGTGATCCCGTATAACGCCTAAAAATTCATCGCCATATCGCTCAAGTTTCTTTTCTCCTACGCCGCTAATTTGTGACATCTCGGCTCGGCTCGTGGGTTGTATCGACGCCATGTCGATCAATGTTTTGTCATGAAAAATAATATAAGGGGGTATTGAATCTTCATCGGCGATTGATTTTCGTAAGGCTCGAAGCGCATCGAATAGCGGCTGGTCTTCAACCTCTGGCGATACTCTGGCAGCCTTTAAGCTCGCCTTTTTACCGCGTGGTTCTACCTTACGTAGCATCAATGTCTCGCCCCCACCGAGTAGTGGTTTGGCTAGTTGAGTTAGTTTCAGGCCGCCGTGTAAGTCGGGGTCACTTTCGACATAGGAGTAGACGAGCAATTGACGGAACAAACTGCGCCATTCTACGGCGGACAATGCACTACCGATATTCCAGGTGCTGATTTTATCGTGACCATTTCGTTCTATCCTGTCGTGAGGCTTGCCGATTAAGACATCAACCAAATAGCTCACGCCAAATCGTTGTCCTGTTCGGTAGACGCATGACAGTGCCATGCGTGCGGCTTCGGTGGCATCCCAAGTGGGCGGCGGATTAACACAGGTATCGCAATGGCCGCAGGGTTGATCTAGCGTTTCATCGAAGTAGGCGAGTAGTGTTTGTCTTCGGCAGGTGACTTGCTCACATAGGCCGAGCATCGATTCTAGTTTTTGGTGCAGGTTGAGCTTGTGATCTTCGTTGGCATCGCTTTGCTGGCCCATCTGTCGCATGCTAATGACATCTTGCATGCCGTAGGCTAGCCAGGCGTTTGCAGGTTGTCCGTCTCGTCCTGCGCGACCAGTTTCCTGATAATAGGCCTCAATTGTTTTGGGCAAGCACAAGTGAGCAACATATCGCACATCGGGCTTGTCTATGCCCATACCGAAGGCTATTGTTGCAACGATAACAACCGCTTCTTCAACTAGAAAACGATGCTGATTGATGGCGCGTTGCTCGGAACTCATGCCCGCATGGTAGGGCAGGGCGACGCAGCCTTTTTTGCTTAACCATTCGGCGATGGCATCGACACGTTTACGTGACAGGCAATAAACAATGCCTGCATCTAACAGATGGTTGGCCTGGATAAACTGCCACAGTCTATCGCGGTTACTATCACCTTCGCTGATTCGATAGAAAATATTGGGGCGGTCAAAACTATGTAGAAATACGCGCGCTGATTGCAAGCCGAGCTGTTGGATAATTTCATTTCGTGTGCGTTGGTCGGCGGTGGCAGTGAGCGCGATACGCGGTACGGTTGGGAATCGCTCATGCAACTGTTGTAATTGCATGTAGTCACTTCGGAAATCATGACCCCATTGCGATACACAGTGGGCTTCGTCTATCGCGAAGAGTGCAATGTTTGAGCGGCCAAGTAGAGATAAAAATGTGGATGTGTTGAGTCGCTCGGGCGATATATAAAGCAAGTCGAGTTGGTTGTTGACTAGTTGCCGCTCAACCTCGATACGTTCATGGTGGTCGAGTGTGGAATTCAGAAAAGCCGCTCGAATACCGAGCGCGTTGAGTGCATTTACCTGATCCTGCATCAAGGCAATTAAGGGTGAAATAACAATGCCAACACCGTCTCGAATGAGAGATGGGATTTGATAGCACAGCGATTTACCTCCGCCTGTAGGCATCAGAACCAGTGCGTCTTCTCCGCTGACCAGCGTTTGGACTATGTCCTCTTGTTGAAACCGAAATTGATCATAGCCATATTTCGATTTAAGGATATCCAGTGCTTGCTGAGTTGTTTCTTTGATATGAGTGGACATAACAGACCCTCCCTCTAAATTATTTATGATCGTTGCTCTTCCAACACATCAGAAACAATTTGCCCAAGTGTCTCAATTGCTTGTACGTTGGTTTCGTTCCATGGGAAACCACAGTTAATGCGCAAATGATTTTTGAATTTTCGAGTCGACGAAAAAAGTATGCCGGGTGTGACGCCAATATTTTTCTGCAAAGCACGGTTGAAAATTTCGATGCAATTGCAACCGCGCGGCATTTCTACCCAGAGTACGTTGCCACCTTGAGGACTAGATAAGCAAGTGCCTTCAGGAAAGTGAGTCGACACCAAGAATCGACCTTTCTCAACTTGTTCACGCATTGACTGGCGCAATCGGACTAGGTGCCGGTCATATTGTCCACTGCTGAGAAACTCTGCCATCGCCAGTTGATTGATGGAGGAGGTCGCTGAAAACATCGCTTGCTTAAGCTCGATGACTTTGGTTTTATAGCGCCCAGGTAAAACCCAACCAATGCGATAGCCGGGAGCCAGAGTCTTTGAAAAAGACGAGCAGCTCAGCACCAGCTCGTTGAAATCATAGGATTTCGAGGATCGAGGCGATCGTTCTCCGAAATAGACATCACCATAGACATCGTCCTCGATGAGCGGTACGTCGCGCTCGGCCAGCATATTCACCAGCTCACGCTTTTTGTCTTCGGGCATTAAGCAGCCAAGCGGATTACTGATGTTGGGTGAGGCGAGTACGGCTTGAATATCCATTGTCTCAAAAGCTTCCTCTAGTGCTTCTAACACCATGCCTGTTTTCGGGTCGGTTTCAATTTCGAGAGCCAACATTCCCATCTTTTCGATCAGGCGCAATACCGAAAAATAAGTAGGTGTCTCAACGGCAATAATATCGCCACGTTTAGCGACCGCCTGGATACTTAATGAGAGTGCTTCGGTAGCGCCAGAGGTGACAACAATGTCGTCAGCCGATACGCGAGTGCTGGTATGGGCATATTGTAGTGCAATTTGTTCGCGAAGCTTCCGATCACCCGGTGGGAAGCAGTAATCCATGCACTTTTCTGGGTGGCGACTAATGATGCTACGCGTCGCACGGGTGAGGGATTTAACCGGCATGAACTCCATCGAAGGTTTCGAGGTCCCAAAAGGAACAATTCGCGGATTATTAGCGCTGATAAAAATTTCCTCAAACAACTCACCAAATCTGACTTTGCGTGGTTTGCTCGCAGGGCTGGCTGTTTTTGGAATGTTGTTAGTAGGATTGGCAGCAGCTGTGATGAAAAAACCAGACTGAGGTTTAGCATTTAGCACGCCTTGGTCTTCGAGGCTAAGGTAGGCCTGAGATACGGTAGAGATGCTAACCCCAAGTTGCTTACTTAAGATACGCAGAGAAGGGGCTTTGTCACCAGGTTTCAATTCCCCTTTTTCGATCAATCCGCTAATATGTCGAGATACTTGGTCGTACTTGAAAGAATCGGATTTAGAGGGTAACACTGCCATGGTTTTTAGGTAACTGTATCGGTCAAATTTAAAGAAAATTGTAACTGTTATTGTAACAGTTAAATCTCTATTATTTCACTCTGCTTCAACGACGAGCAGAAAGATTTAAATCAGCGCCCAAGGGCGTTGGTTAACAGAAAGAAGCAAGTGTTGCTACTTTCTGACAGCTACAAGTTAAAACCCCTTTCCTCCTCCTCAGGTTTTGACTTTCTTAACCCTCTGATCGCAAGATCAGGGGGTTTTTTTTGCCTGAAATTTGGCCTAGCGAGATTACCAGCTATGCTACTTGACTAGGGTTAGAGTTAACTCGCCTGCTCTGCTGCTTCTCTTTTCTTTAATAAGCCAGTTAACCAATCTGGGTCCATTTCGGGAACCGAAGACAGCAGGAGCTCAGTGTAATCCAGAAATGGTGGCGATAAGATGTCACTTTTCATGCCCTGTTCAACCACTTTTCCTTGGTACATAACGACGATTTGATCTGAAATAGCCTTCACTGTCGCGATGTCGTGGGTAATGAAAACATAGGTGATGCCGAGCTCTTTTTGTAAGCGTAGCAACAAGCTCAAAATGCCTTTCTGCACAATTTGGTCGAGTGCCGAGGTGACTTCATCGCAAATGATGACCTCTGGTTCAGCAGCGAGGGCGCGTGCTATACAAACGCGTTGTTTCTGACCACCTGACATTTCGGCTGGTAGCCGATCAATAAAGCTTTCGTCGAGTTCAATGAGGTTAAGTAACTCAACCAAACGTTCATCAAGTGCTTTGCCTTTTAAACCTAGGTAAAACTCAAGTGGACGACCAATCACATCGCGTACTGTGTGGCGTGGATTCATAGCGGTATCAGCGGACTGATAAATCATTTGAATCTTTTTGAGCTGTTCGATACTGCGGTCTTTTAGCATCGCTGGTAACGGCTTCCCATTAAACAGGATTCTGCCTCTCGATGGTGGAAGTAGACCGGTCATCGCACGCGCTGTGGTCGATTTCCCCGAACCCGATTCACCAACGATAGCAATAGTCTGCCCTCGCGGAATGTCGATCGAAACATTATCGAGCACTTTAACGCCTCCGCCGTATGCTGCGTCAACGCGATCGACTTTGAGCACGATGTCTTTTGATATTTCCTCTTCTTTCTCAATTGAGCGCACCGACCAGAGAGACTTTGTGTATTCTTTTTTAGGGTCAGACAGCATGGTGCGGGTATCGGCATTCTCGACTGTTTCGCCGTAACGCAATACCTTGATGACATCGGCCATTTGCGCGACAACAGCAAGATCATGCGTAATGTAAATTGCGGCGGTGTTGTACTTCTCAACAATCAAACGCATCGATGCAAGCACTTCAACCTGAGTAGTGACGTCCAATGCGGTGGTTGGTTCGTCAAAGATAATCAGGTCAGGCCGTGACGACATCGCCATTGCGGTCATTACTCGTTGTAGCTGTCCACCGGAAACCTGGTGTGGATAACGCTCACCAATAGTATTGGGTTGCGGTAGTTGAAGGTCAGCAAACAGTTGTTTTGCGTCAGATCTAGCTTCTTCTTCGGAGCAAATGCCGTGACTGAGGCAGGCTTCGATTGTCTGATCAATGAGTTTGTGTGCAGGGTTAAATGATGCCGCTGCCGATTGTGCAACATAGGCAATGCGAGAACCACGCAGTTCTCTGCGTTCTGCTTCAGTGGCCGCTATTAAGTCTATGCCATCAAAGTTAATCGAACCGCCGTGTATTTCACAACCGGGTCGCGCAAACCCCATTGACGCCAGCCCCAATGTTGACTTGCCCGCACCGGATTCGCCGATGAGGCCCATGACTTCACCACGCTTTAGGATCAGATCCGCGCCCTTAATGATGGGATGCCATTTATCATCGCTGTAGCCGTCGATAACAATGCCGCGCATTTCTAACAGGACGTCGCCTTTTTTACCTTTATTTTGAGTACTCATGATCTATACCTCAGTCCTTTAGACCACTAGTTTTATGTAAGAACCAATCAACAACGAAGTTGACGGCAACGGTCAGCAGCGCGATGGCTGCGGCTGGTAACATGGGTGTTAATGCTGCAGTGATGTCGTATTCAGCGAACTGAATTAAGCCAGCTGTTTCTCGTACCATTGATCCCCAGTCGGCTGTGGGTGGTTGAATACCGACACCGAGAAATGAAAGCGCTGCAATGGTTAAGAATACAAAGCAGAATCGTAAACCAAATTCGGCGATTAACGGTGGCATGATATTGGGTAAAATTTCCTTGCGCATGATCCAGCCTAAGCCTTCACCACGTAGTTTTGCTGCCTCGACATAATCCATCACAACGACATTCAGCGATACAGCGCGTGTGATACGAAAAACCCGTGTTGAATCAAGTACGGCAATAATAAAGATTAGGTTTATTGCAGTTGATCCGAACATGGAGAGCAACATAAGCGCGAATATCAAACTCGGAATCGCCA
>JBLHID010000027.1:0-23705 GCA_047615545.1 Polaribacter sp. | reverse complement strand
ATAACCAACAAATGATGCGTTGGATTGTCGATGGTTGGGTTACCAAAATGCCGACTTTTATCGGCAAGTCCGGCCTGCAAAATATGTCGTGGTTAAATCTTGATTCGGTACATAAAACACCGGGTGATCTTAAAACCGAGTATCGAGAAACACTGCGCGGCTCAGGGGTTACACTGGAAATGATCTGGCAGGACATGGGGCCACCCATACCGGTTGAGGTCACGGTTGAGAATTCTGCCACCAAACAACATGAAATGTACTCCGTTTTTCTGGAAGCCAAATCGGCCGAAATCAAGGTCAATGGTACTTATCTTCCGGGCAGTGTGCAAAATCGACAATTCTTTGGGCGTACCATGAGCACTGCGTTTTTGGCGTTTTCAGAAACCTGGGTAACACCTGAAAAGGGAGGCAATTAATTAGATGCCTTTATCAGAACCAATAACCCCGGGTATCGTCGACTGGAGCGGTGAAAACCCCGGCATATTACTCAAGAATGATGATGATAGCTTTTCTGCGATGGCGTTGTTTTTCCGTGTCGCTTGGTCGCCACTCGGGCAGGGTCAGATGCTATTGCTGTATGGCACACCTGATTCGCAGCAGGGCAGCGATGAAGCACCCAATATCGTCATCAGCGATAACGCCGAACTCAGTGAATATCTACTCAAAAGCTTTGTGGGACGTCTCGCGGTTTTCCGTGATGCGCCGGCATTCAAAGGCCTCAAACGCCTGGTAGCGCAATCGGTGAAAACAGATGGCAATCCGATGAGTAATCGTTACAGCGAAACTATTACGGGTGAAGGTTTAAGCGTTCAACTTGTGTGGGAAGACTTAGAACATCCACGTGCACTGGAATTAATGCCGCATCAGGTAGGTTCCGGCATACATTCTATGTTTTCAGTTCTGGTACCGGCACAGCAGGGAAGCATTCTGGTGAATGGCAAAGCGCTACCGGGTAAGCTCGGCACGCGCATACAGGCTGATGTTGAAACCACTTCGGCGTTCCTGTACTTCACTGAAACCTGGATTTTCCCACCGGACGAGTCATGACCGATATTGCCTCGTTGCATCCAGCGGACCAAATGGCTTTCGGAAAGCTGTTGAATACCACTCCTGTTTGGGATGGCATTGAAACCGCAGCCGATGCATTTGGCCTCGAATCAAATGTGCTATTGCATGCAGGGCCACCGTTTGAATCGATCGAAGCTATCTCGATGCCGATTTTGAATTCGGCTTGTGTCGCGGCGGTTTTCGAAGGCATCGCAAAAGATCTGAATCAGGCTGAAGCGATGATAAAAGCGGGTGATATTCACCTCAAACCCGCACAAGATTACGCTACTGTGACCCCACTTGCCGCAGTTGTGAGTGCTTCAATGCCGATGCACCGAGTGGTTGATATCTCTCAACCCACAAACAAAACTTACGCGCCGATTAACGGGGGTTCACGCCCGGCCATGCGCCTCGGCTTGCGCTCGATGGATGTGGTCGAGCATATGCTCTGGTTGAACGGACCTTTCGCTGATCTGTTGCGGGAAGGCCTGACGCAGCACATTGAAGTCGTGCCGATAGCTGCCAATGCTTTGCGTGAAGGTGATGACTGCCATGGCCGCACCCCAATGGGCACCAAACTGTTGATGGATATCATTGAAAATAACATTCCAGGCGGTATTACAGATCCCAGTATCCGTGAATATATCGATACTTCAGCCAGCATTTTTCTGAATCTTTGGATGGCCGCCAGCAAGTGCCTGATGATGAGTGCTTCGGGTGTGGCAGAATCAAGTTTAGTGACAGCCGTCGCCGGTAACGGTGTCGATATAGGAATTCAAATTTCTGCCTTTCCGGGTCGATGGTTTCAGGCACCCGCAACCGCACCGAGCGGTCGTTTCGATAGCGATTTACCTGCAGACCGCGCGTTACCAGCGATTGGTGACAGTGCCGTGGTTGATGGACTAGGGCTGGGTGCGATGTCGATCCATCTGTCTCCGGTACAAGCGACGAATTTCGGTGATTTTTTACCGGACGATTATCGTTCACGTGGCACGCGCTTGATGTGCGGGTCGCATCCCGGATTTGGTGATCTCGATTGCAAACTAGGGCTTACTGCTCGTGCCGCAGTAGATAATCAGCAAGGGCCGATCATCGGACTTGGCATACTCGACATCACCGGTGAAAAAGGGCGACTTGGTGGCGGCATTTACGATATGCCAGTCACTGTGTTTGCCGATGCCATTTCGGCACTCGAAGCCAGTTAGTCGATGACTCAGAGGTTATGATCGTGCAGTTAAATCGAATGGGCTTTGCCCAAATGGCTCGCGAAATTCGTGATGGTAGGGTAACGGCCGAAGCGATTATGCAATCCTGTCTCGAACGTATCGAACAGCGTGAATCCGAAGTCGGTGCCTTCATATGTTATGACGCAGACGCAGCACTGGCCGCCGCCTGTCTGGCCGATCAAACCGAACCAAAAGGTCTTCTGCACGGCGTTCCTTTTGGTATTAAAGATATTATCAACACCGATCAGTTTCCAACCGGCTGGGGTACGACTTTTTACAATGGCTATCAACCCACCCGCAATGCTAGTTGTATTGAAATGTTCATCCGTGCCGGTGGTATTCCATTCGGCAAAACAGTGACCACCGAGTTCGCCTATTTCAAACCCGGCAAAACCGCGAACCCACATAATCTCAGCCATACGCCGGGCGGTTCATCGAGTGGCTCTGCCGCAGCGGTAGCTGATGGTATGTTGCCATTTGGTTTCGGTTCACAAACCGCCGCATCACTGATTCGACCTGCCGCTTACTGTGGTATTCCGGGATACAAGGCAAGCCATGGTAGCTTTGATTTAGAGGGGGTGATGTCACTCTCGCCCAATCTAGATACGTTGGGGTTTCTGGCGCGCGAGGTCGAAGACTTCGAACTCGCGCGTTCAGTTTTATGTGGCAGTGCTCCCGTTGAATTACCCGATTTTCCTTTACGCATTTCGCTGTTCCGTGGTCCACACTGGATGGATGGCTCGATCGAAATGCGTGATGTCTGTCATCGTGCGATGGTTACCTTGAAAACGGCCGGTGCTCAAGTAGGAGAACTGGCCTGCCCGGAGGTGTTCAAAAAATTGACCGACGCCCAGAAAACCGTGATGGCCTACGATGTGGCGCATGCGCGAATTTATGAATACAGCCGTTACCCTGATCAAATCAGCGCACAGTTTCGTGACCTATTCGAATCGGGTCTCGAGATCAGTCGTACTGATTTTCAAAACGCCTGCATCACAGGTGATCGTGCAGCGCGAATTTTAGAGTCATTGTTTATCGATACGGATGTAATCCTAACCCCGGCCGCACCGGGTGAAGCACCTGCTGGGCTCGATGCCACGGGTGACCCATTGTTTAGTCGTGGCTGGAATTTATTACAGGTGCCTTGTGTTTCCATTCCTTATGGTAAAGGTCCGAACGGATTACCCTTGTCGGTACAATTGGTTGGACGACTGGGGGCGGACGATGATTTGCTAGCCGCCGCTAAATGGGTGCACAAGCAACTTAGTGCGTAACTCTAAATATCTGATATGTATTAACTTACCAGTCGTTTTTCCAGAGGTCTTTTTTTCTGTAACAATGACTTGCCGAGTACCCTAGGATATTCAGAATAACCGAACTAAGCGTTAGTCCTAGCCAAATAGTCTTCGATCAAATCTGCAAAACTCGATTCCACCGCTATCTCGAATCCACCTTTAATTCTAATTAATATACCCTTGATACCGAAGATATTGGTATAGCTGACTCCGTTTTCAGGAAAGGCAGAAATATGATGATCGATTGGGCATGCAGTGCTGATAATCTCACCCGCATCGGGCCCGATGATTTTAAAGAATTTCAAGGTGTCGCTGATCTGGACAATGCTGATGTCGACCGGTGCGGCGCTCGGATTGGTTATCTCGAGCAATTTATCTTCGTTTTTAATGTCAGAGCGCAGTAACCAGCGTTCCGGTGCAATCCAGTAAAGGTCGAGGATACCACTCGTACTCGATGTATTCGGTTTGTTGGGGAAGCTTGAGAAATCGCCTTTTATCCAATCAGTAATCGCCCCAAACTCTCCTTGCAGTTCAATGACAGCGTTGAGTTCAAACTTATGGATTTGTACGTCGTATCCCATATCAGCTCCGCAGCAACTTGCCTTCCGGGTCGTAGAAACAGGGTGCGGTCACTTTGGCAGTGACCACGACCTCCTTACGACGAATATAAATAGTTTCACCCATTCGGCTCTGGCCCTTTTCCAGCAAAGCAAGTGCAATTACCCGCTTGTGCACCACACTCCAGACACAGGCGGTAACAAAACCTTCCGATGCTTCGCGTCGTCCACCGGGTGTAATCGGGGCATTCTCATCAATCAAATGTTCTGGATCATCGGGTAATAAGCCAACTAGTTGCCAACGTGATGGATTTTCGGCCAAGCGAATTTCATTCGCTTTTTTACCAATGTAATCGCTTTTGGTTTTTGACATGATCCAGTCCATGCCAAGATCATAAGGTGTGGTGGTACCATCGGCTTCGTGCCCAAGTGACAGAAAACCTTTTTCGACACGCAATACATGATTCGATTCAGACCCTACCGGAGCAATATCGAATGACTTACCAACTTCCATGATGGTTTCCCAAAGGGCAAGTGAATCACGTGCACGCACATTCACTTCATAGCTCATTTCACCCGTAAAACTGACTCGACAAACGCGCGCCATGAACCCGGCAACCCTACCTTCGCGCATGGCCATGAAAGGCATAGCTTCGTTCGATAAATTGATATTCGCGCCCAGTGCCTGCATCATCTCACGCGCTTTTGGACCGCACAGCGTGGCGTTCGCCCATTGTGTTGTTACCGTAGTGATCTTCACCTTCCATTCAGGGCGATGCGTCTGCAGGAAAAATTCCATATGCTGATTGATTGCATCAGCATGTCCGGTCGATGTCGACATAAAGTAATGATTTTCGGCTAGCTTAAAGGTCACGCCGTCATCAATAATGATACCGTCTTCATTGAGCATGAGACCGTAACGACCCATGCTAGTCTTAAGGCTTGCGAAATTATTGGTGTAAAGCATCTCGATGAATTTTAAAGCGTCTGGGCCTTTGATCTCAAATTTACCGAGTGGTGCACCGTCGTAGACAGCCAGGCCTTCACGCACCACTAATGATTCGCGGTTTACCGTTTCCTGAAAGGTTTCGCCCGAACGCGGGTAGTAGCCGGGTCGGCGCCAGCGAGCACCAGACTCATACATTTCGGCACCGTGGTCCTTATTCCATTGCGTAATCGCAGTGTGCCGATAAGGCAGGTAAACACTTTCTTCACGCACCCCGATCAGAGAGCCAAACTCGATTGGCACGTAAGGCGCTCGAAATGTCGTGGTACCGACATCGTCTGGTGTACAGCCGTTTTTCAGAGCAATCGCACCAATGACATTCAAGTTACCGGTCTTTCCCTGATCGATACCCATACCAGCAGTGGTATAACGTTTAACGTGTTCGACAGCTTCAAAACCTTCGCGCATTGCCAAATGGACATCGGCCAGAGTCACATCATTTTGAATGTCTATAAAACTTTTCGAGGCGAGTGAGTCACTGACATCAACATGCCACAAAGCTTCGATGGCATAGTTCGGTTCACTGACGATTGACGGTAGTGTCATTGCTTCGGAGGATTTTCCTAACGACTCAAGCGTTGTCGAAGTCTTTTGAATCGCAGTTTCAAAGATTTCACTAAGCGTGAATTCACCATTCGCGGCACCAATACATTGGCAGGACTGAACAGCCACTTTACCGGGCACGAAGGTTGCGAGTCGCGCATCGTATTCAAGCGCGCTGCGCGATTGGGAATAGAGATGTACCGCTGGATTCCAGCCGCCGGATATCCCGAGCAAATCGCAATCGAGTGTAAAACGTTGCCCGTTATCGCGATTTTTGATAGTGACACCCCGTAACCGCTTGCCACCGTGGCATTGCTCGATAACGTGCTGGGAATAACGTTGAACCTGTTTTAGGTCTTCGGGTAAATCTTCCACCTCACTGCGGCTATCGATAATCGCGACGAGTTCGATGCCGCCTGCAAGCAGGTCGCGGGCGACATCGTAGATACTGTTATTGTTGCCGAACAGCACTGCGTGCTGCCCTGGTTTGACAGCATAACGATTGATATAAGCCTGGATGGCTGAGGCCATCATTACACCAGGTTTATCGTTATTCGCAAATACCAGATTACGTTCAATGGCCCCGGTAGCAATCAACACCTGGCTTGCACGTACACGCCAACTGCGTTGAAAGACGCCATCAATCGTTGGCGAACGTTCGGTAATCATCAACAAGTTGTGTTCGCGATAAGCCCATACAGTAGATTCAGTAAGACGTATCACGTTGTCCATTGCGTCAAGTGTTGCTGTCGTTTTGCGGACCCAGTCAATGGCATTCATTCCATCAACCTTGGTGCGTTGTGATAATAGACTGCCGCCTGCTTCGAGTCCGTCATCGGCGAGTATGACTCGCGCACCACTCCTTGCCACCTGCAATGCGGCGACTAACCCGGCAGGCCCGGCACCGACCACTAGAACATCACAATGCGCATAACGCGTTTCGTAATGTCCCTCGTGGTAAATCTTCTCGGGTGCGGAAGCGAGTCCGGCAGCACGACGGATCGACGGTTCGAACAGTCGCCAGTTCGGCCATTTGAATGTTTTGTAATAAAATGCAGCAGGGATTAGTTTGCTGAAAAACTGATTCACCGCCAGTAAGTCGTATTCTGGTGAAGGCCAGCAATTTACTGAACGCGCATCGAGTCCGGGACGAATCTGCACCCTGGTGATCGGCTGGTTGCCGGATTCTTCATCACCCGCTAATTCCACTAGTGATGAGGGTTCTTCGTAACCCGAACCGACAATGCCACGCGGGCGGTGATACTTGAAACTACGTGCAGTCAAAAAAACATTATTAGCAATCAGTGCTGAAGCGAGACTGTCACCAGCGAAGCCTTGATAAGTTTTACCGTTGAATTGAAACGAGATTGTCTGACTGCGATCGATCAATCCACCTTCGGTATTTCGAAAAGGGAGGATGCTCATGATTCGTTTTCGACTATGTCATGACTGAGAGTATCACGCGTAATCGTGAACCAGCTACCGCAACCGCGCACATGCCACCAACGTTCCTGTACCGGGCCGAGTGGGTTTTGTGGCACAGTCAGATATTCGATCCAGGCCTGATCAGTAAACTGTGAAGTATCTTCAGGACGTTTTTTTTTCAACGGACCACCGTGCATGAATTCGACTTCGTTGCGTGGGCCACAAAAAGGGCAGGATATCTTTAACATCAGGTTGCTGTTGTCGTGCCGGCTTCGAGTATGAAATCGAGCCGCTTAAAGCGATCTAGTGAAAAAGCGCTTGTTAATTCGTGCTGTTCGTTCTTCGCAATCAAATGGGCGAGCGTATAACCACCCGCTGGTACTGCCTTGAAACCACCCCACCAGCCAGCAGACACAAAAAGCCCTTGGATATCGGTCTGGCTCAAAATAGGTGTTGCGTCGTGTGCAATATCAAGTGTACCACCCCACTGGCGCATCAACTTCAGCCGTTTGAACGATGGAAACAATTCCAGCATCGAAGTAACGGTGTCTTCAAAAACGTGCTGTTTGATGTCACGGCGAAAGGATTGCCCCGCATCGGGCGCACCCCCAATGACTAATTCACCCTTATCGGACTGACTCAAATAAACCCCGAGATCCGGGCAGTTCACCACTACATCGATGATTGGTTTTACCGGTTCCGAGACAAATGCTGTCAGGTTAAAGGATTTAATCGGAAGCTTCATATCGAGAGAGTCGGTAATGGAAGTGGTATGTCCGGAAACCACCACCGCGACCTTATCCGCATAAACCGTACCACGATTGGTTTCAACGCCGCTGATGCGCCCAGTATTGGCATCGCGTAAGAGCTTCAATACTTCAGTATTTTGATGAATTTCAACACCGCGATCATCTGCCGCACGTGCATAGCTCCAGGCCACCGCATCATGCCGACAGACTGCAGCTGACGGATGCACCATACCCGCGATAATCGGCAGGCGTGATTCGGGGCCACCACCAGTCAAAGGTGGGATTCGCCGTCTTAATTCATCCACACCAATGCGTTCATATTCCGACCCATGAAGATCACCATTAAACATACGTCGCTTAATTTCACGCAGTTTGGGGAAGGTTTGCACAACATCGATCATACTGCGCTTTGAATACATCAGGTTGTAATTCAGCTCTTTGGTCAGCCCCTCATAAAGCTTCACCGACTTTACGTAAAACGGGATGCTCTCGTCACGCATGTAATTCGAACGAATTGTAACGGTGTTGCGTGCGATGTTGCCACCACCGAGCCAACCGCGTTCGAGTACCGCTACATTAGTAATGCCATGGTTCTTTGCCAGGTAATAAGCCGTCGCTAGGCCATGTCCGCCAGCCCCTATAATAATGACATCGTATTTTTTTTTTAAAGGCGGGCTACGCCAGGCTTTCGACCAGTTTTTGTGGTTAGATAGGGCGTTCCGGGCCAAGGAAAAGATAGAATATTTTTGCATTGATATATAATGCCACAGCCAATTAATTTAATGCAATATAATTTTATATTATGCGTTTAATGTTTGCTATGCTGTCGTTTTAATTGGCCCAAAACAACCATGCCTGATTATTACGAAACAGACGCACAGGTTAACGAGTACTTGGTGTTCCATTACGCCAGCCTTAAGCAGACCCTACCCTGGGAATTTGGTCCGCCCAGGGCGTATGGTTTTCATGCACGTCTTGCCGAGTGTATCGAAACGTCACAACTTCCGGAGTATTCTCGCGCACTGGATCTGGGATGTTCGGTCGGACGGACCAGCTTTGAGTTGTCCCGGACCTGTTCAGAGGTTGTTGGAATTGATTTTTCGCATGCTTTTATCGACACTGCCAATCAGGTGCTTCAAAGCGGAGAAATACCGATGGTATTGAAACGGGAAGGCCAGTTAGGTGATGCTGTCAGCAATCAATTGCCGGATGGAGTGCATTCCGAGCGGGTCAGTTTTTTACAGGGTGATGCTGAAGCCTTGCCTGACTCGATTGGTCGGTTTGATGCCATCACTTTCGCCAATGTTCTGGATCGACTACCCCATCCAAGGCGCGCGCTGGAAAAACTGGCTGAAATCACTAATCCTGGTGCTCAGGTAGTGGTTTGTTCACCATTTACCTGGTGGGACGAATTTACTGTACCTGAAGAACGTTTAGGTGGCTTTAAGCGAAATGATGAAGAGGTCACATCACATGACAGCGTTGCATTGGTGCTTGAAAAACATTTTAAACTGAAGTCTACTTGCGACCTGCCGTTTCTCATTCGTGAGCATGAGCGGAAATATCACTTCAGTGTGGCACAAACCAGTATTTGGACTCGTTTAGAAAACTAAAACTTTACGAAACCACAGATCATTTAAACCTGGATCGACATGCTCAATAATTGCGCTTAGCCCACTACGATTCTAGAATAGGCCTTAACAATTCTAGACTTCGGGAAAAAGCTTCAATCGTAGTTTCAATGTCTGCGTCTGAATGCGCTGCAGAAACGAGACCACCCGGCCAACCAGCTAAATCAACGCCGTTAATATTCATCGCTAGTTTTAAAAGGCGTGTCGCATCGGGCGGTTGTTTATAGAGTCCTTGCCGTCCAATTTTTCTTGCGAATTCTTTGGCGAATTTTCCAGGACTGAATTCTGTTGAATCTTGGATTGGCATATCGCCACCCATGTAGATGTGGAACGCTGATGCCTCGCCGTAAACGAGCCAGCTCAAACGTTGTGCCTTCAATATTTGATTCAGGCCCTTTCGAAGCTGTTGTGCCATTTTGTTAGCGCGTGCACAGGCATCGCTTTGTTGAATAATGTTTAAAGTTTGGATGCCAGTGGCTGCCGTTACCGGACAAGCGTTAAAAGTACCTGGGTGAATAACTTTCTCACGATTCAGTGCATTACTGGCAGCATGATCAAGACAGTTCATAATTTCTCCTGAACCTGCAACAGCGCCACCAGGTAAACCGCCAGCGACTATTTTAGCCAGAGCGGTTATATCGGGGATGATACCGGTACATGCCTGCACACCTCCCGGTGAAGCGCGAAAACCCGTGACGACCTCGTCGAAAATTAGTACTACGTTGTTATCGCTAGTCCAGTTTCGCAGGCTTTTCAGAAATTCGATGTCGATCGGTACCTTCCCTGTAGCGGCACCGAAAGGTTCGACAATGACAGCGGCAATATCATTTCTATCAACATCTAGATTATCCAGACAGGACTCATCGTAAGGATCAACGGCGATAGAATTTACTGTAGTACTCTCAGGCACGCCAATGACTGCGCTACCATCAAAATGTGTCGCGTAACCAGAGGTCATGTCGTCTGACCAACCATGGTAATGCCCATGAAAACGAATCAGCTTGTTTTTGCCAGTGAATGCTCTCGCGAGCCTGACTGCCATTTGGGTAGCTTCGGTACCCGAGGCATGGAAACGTACTTTTTCAGCGCTTGGAACCATTTCGCAAATTTTTTCAGCCCAGCGAATTTCCAGTTCGTGATTAGTGGCAAAGTGCGTGCCGCGCGCGAGTTGTACAGTAGCTGCTGCGACAACTTCAGGGTGGTTGTGGCCTAACATTAAGGAGCCATGACCGCCGAAATAGTCGATATATTCATTACCATCGACGTCCCATTTTTTAGATCCCATGGCATGGCTCGAATACAGGCCATAAGGTTTGATGTAGCGCGAGTCATGAACCACACCGCTAGGTAAATACTTTCGGGCCTGTTCGCTTAGTTCGGCTGATTTTGGCGTTCGCCGGCGGTATGACGCTTCGATAGCTAAGCTGGTTTTATTGGCGGCATCATTCATTAGGCACCTTTCTATAAATTCAATTTCGCAAGCAGTATATCTAACCTTAATACGCCAGGTAACTTGTCTTTGAACCCTATCTATAACTCTTGTCAATAGTTACCTTTCGCTTAACGACAGTAGAAGCTAATATTGACTAACAGCAAAAGACCAACTGGGGTGTCAATATGATAGTAACTGGCGGTACTGCCTACCAGGGTTATAGCGTAGGAATTATGAAATTTGAGGGAAAACGCTACCCGCTTCCACCGGGTGATGTGGCTAATCCGACGACCTATCCGTTTCCGGTGCTGATCCGGGAAATTCCAGGTGTCGATAATAACCCGTATCCTCCGCTGACCAATGATGATGGAAGCTACACTGAGGTCGTCCAAAAATGTATCGCCGAGGCAAAGCGACTAGAAGCAGATGGTGTGCAATCAATCGCCATGTGTTGTGGATTTTTCTCGCTTATCCAGCCGGTCATAGCCGCTGCTGTTAACATTCCTGTTCTAACCTCACCACTTATTATGATTCCCGTTATTCAACAAATGTTGAAACCCACGCAGTCAGTTGTCGTCGTCACGGCATCTAAAAAACTGTTATCGAGTGAGTTTTTTTCAGCCGTCGGTGTTGATATTAATCATCGAGTAACCGTCGCGGGGTTGGACAACTCCGAAGTTTTTTATTCGATGTGTATGGGCGGTAAGGCAATCAGTTACGAAACCGATGATTTGCGTGATGATGTTGTATTGTCCATTCAGCAGGCGCAGAAATCGGATCCGAATATCTCTGCGGTATTGCTGGAGTGTACAAGCTTGCCACCCTTTGCGGCTGATATTAAAGCGCAAACCGGCCTGCCAGTATTTGACTTTATCGCCTGTGTTGAATGGATGCATCGAGCGTTGCATCCGACACCTTACAAGGGGTACTTGTAATACATTAACCAATATTAAAATCGGACAACTGTATAGAGTCTTTCGTCGGCGTAAAAATTTGACTGACTTCTTCATAATTAGGCAGTGGTCGTTCGGTCGGCAGGGTATAGACAAATGAGCGATGCATAAGGCGTCGATCAGATTCATACATTACGGTAGGTGTGCCACTATGAAGCACGCTGTGGTTATCCCAAATAATGAGTTCACCTGGTGTCCACCGATGTTGGTACACGTATTCGGGTTGCGACGCTAATTCAACGACTTGCTTTAATAACTCGCGCCCAGTTTGATTATCAATACCATCAAACTCCAATGGATCTAGATTGAGGTAAAAAACTTGTCGTCCGGTCACCGGGTGTGTCTGAATGACTTTGTGCCAAACTGGGGGTAAAGCATCGCGCTCCTGTTGGCTGAGTGGGATAAAAGAATCGGGGTCGGATTTAAGCAACGGATCATTATGTGCGTGGAAACTGGATAAGACGCTCACTGATTCTAATTGTTGTTTTAATGTGTCGGGTGCTCGGTCGTAAGCCGAGGCCGTACTCAGGAACAAGGTATCGCCACCTTCTCGAGGCACTTCTACGGCATATAACAGAGTAGCTGCATTTACATGACAGGCTGCGGTTCCATCGGTATGCCAACCGAATCCACCACGGGCGAAAAAAGATAGCTGTTTATCGTTTTTACCAATGATATTGCCAATGGTTGACACTTCAGGACATTCTTGGAAATTAAACTGTTTGCGTGTTTCGATCTTGGGCTGCCCCAGGCGATGACAAATCTCTGCTTGTGCCTGTGGGGTTAGGGATTGATTGCGAAATAATAGTACCGAGTATTGATAGAGATAATCAACTATTTGCTGGAATTGCGAATCAGGGAGTGGACCCGAAAGATTGACCGCACTAATTTCTAGACCGAAGTCTTCCAGTATTTGACTTGTTTTCATAAATCGAGGTCCTCGTTTGCATAGTAGCCAACTACGTCATTGTCAGTCGTAACACCAAGACCATTTAAACTTCGATTAACATAATTGAAATGACAAATAATTTGATTGGCCTCGAGAATTTCACCGTCATTGAATCCATTTTCACGAAGTTTAACAATATCCGATTCCATTATTTCGCCAGGACTTAAGGTCAAAATCTCGGCATATTGCATCAGTGCTAGTTCAGCACCTTCAAAGACTCTAGCAGGTGTTCGGTCGTCCAGTGCTGCTTTAATGTCATCAGCAGGATTGTTGTCGTTGATTAAATGTCGAGCGTTCGCCCAGTGATTAGCCAGCGAATATTCACAACAATTTAATATAGACACATAAGAACTGATGGTTTCCTGCAGCCAGATTGGTAAAGTATTATTTTCGTCGTGCAAAGCAGCACGATACAAAACAACATGGCCACGCTTAGGGTTTGGCCTCAGAGAATGAACTCGCATGACATTATCTACGGTTCCGTGTGGTGTGCGTGAAAGACTGAGGGCATCAAGCACGTCTGCATCGGCGTCTTCATCCGATATCATTTTTATCCAGGCACTCATGATTGCTCCTTAAGTTTATTTATATTCGTAAGCTGCACATAGCGTTAAAAACATCACCCTAGAATCGTAGCGAGGGAACCTTAAGTGTTTAGAATCTGGATTTTTTACTCTTTTAAGTAATTTGCGTAATCGTTCTATGAGCGCGCTTAATATAGCAAATAAAGTCATGAGATTGAGTGCATTAGCCATCCTCACTACGATTTAACCGAGGATCTCAGATTCAACAAAGGTCTCTACTGGGATTTCCGCTAACAGAGACTCCATGTAATCGCAATGCGCCTCCTGCTGACCCTATCGGGCATGTTACCGACTTACCGTAAACATATATGTTTTACCAGCCTGAATTTTCTCTTGGTCTAGTACCTCAATATGACGACCTAATAGGGGAATTGAGTGAGGTATACCCATCTCTTAGTTAGGATGGTGGAATTTCCCATTTTTGAACCGGCAATGGGAGTGAAATTCGTATAGCGCAACTTGAGAAGAGTCTTATAACGTCACAATAGCATCTATCCTGACATAGATGGGCATCTAGCTTCTTAGTTTCGTGACTACCCGATTTTTGTAATTTTGAAGCTCTTATACATAACCAGAACATTTCATATATGTGCCACACAGACAGCACTTTTCAATACAATTTATAGCAAATATTTCAATAGTAAATCAGACTCAATCTAACAGTAAAAATGATTCTATTTGATTATCTGGCTATGCCTCTTTTACTATTTTTAACAAAATTGACAAATTCCAATACTTCGGGGTGCTCATCGCACAAGGGCTGTAAATTTTCGTATGCTGTTGCTTTAGCAACCTTGGATTTTAATAGTGCTCGGTAAGACTTGTGTAGGGCAAAAATAAGGTCAGCTGAAAAACCCTTTCGTCTCAACCCTTCTTTATTGATACCTATTGTTCTTGCGCGGTTGCCGGCCGCAGTGCAAAACGGAGGTATATCCTGAGTTACGACGGACCCCAAACCACACAATGATTTTCGGCCTATCTGGGTAAATTGATGTACCGAAGTAAATCCACCCAATATAGCGTAGTCACCAACTTCGACATGCCCTGATAATGAGGCTGCATTCGCAAATACCGCATGGCTACCGACGATACAGTCATGGGCAACATGACTATATGCCATGAAAAGATTATCACTACCGATCACAGTTTCTCCGGTCCCATCAACCGTGCCACGATTGAAGGTCACATACTCTCGAATGACATTGCGGTCGCCAACAATCAGTCGGGTCGGCTCACCATTGTATTTTTTGTCCTGTGGCGCTTCCCCTATCGAACTAAATTGAAAAATTTTATTTTGTTCGCCAATGCTCGTAGGGCCGTAGATGACAACATGAGCGCCAATTTGAGTTCCAGCACCAATTTCCACCTCTGGGCCAATAATACTATAAGGACCAATGGAGACGTTTTCGCCAAGTTTAGCGCTCTCATCAACAATCGCCGTGGCATGTATCATAGGTCTTTATCCTGAGCTGAACACATCATATCCGACTCAGCAACCATCGCTCCATCCACAAATGCCTTACATTCAAACATGCCAATGCCACGCATATTTCGGGTCAGCCTGACTTTGATTTCTAGTTGATCACCAGGCACCACCTGCCCTCGAAACCTGGACTTATTCATGCCCACTAACATATGTAGCTTCGATTCGGGATCTTCGGTCATCGACGCAAAAGACAATAATCCAGTAGCCTGCGCCATCGCCTCGAGTATTAACACACCGGGCATAATGGGCTTGCCTGGAAAGTGCCCCTGAAAAAAAGGTTCGTTGAACGACACATTTTTAATTGCAGTCAGAAACTCCTTGCTGTCTGTTTCAATTACTTTATCAATTAACAAGAAAGGATAGCGATGGGGTAAAAGTGCCATCACTTTACTAATATCAAATCCCGACATAAAACCTCATAATTATTCAACAATCATTCAAAAATTATTAGTCACTATTCTTTTCTAATGAAGCGACCGATTTGGCTAGCTTATCAAGAACCTTATAACGCGCGTTACTTCTGTGCCAATCTTTGTTCTTTTGTAACGGTGTGCCTGATGAATAAACGCCTGGTTTATCGATGCTTTTTGTGACCAACGACGCACCAGTAACTGTCACGTGATCAACGATATTAAGATGCCCAGCGACAGCAACACAGCCAGAAATTTGGCAATAGCGACCAATACTAGTGCTACCTGCGATGGCGGCATGAGCAGCAATCGCTGTGTGTGCGCCTAGCCGAACATTATGGCCAATCTGAATTAAGTTATCTAATTTGCAACCTTGTTCTATAACCGTATCGTCAAGAGCACCTCGGTCGACAGTTGTATTGGCACCAATTTCAACATCATCTTCAAGTATTACGGTTCCAATTTGCTGCACTTTGTGCCACCGGTCTTCGTGCATAACGAGTCCGAAGCCATCCCCGCCAAGTACAACGCCCGGCTGCAATATGCAGTTATTACCGATGACTACCTCACGGCACAAAGTTACTCCACTATGTAATAAACAGTGACTACCAATATTTACATTTCGCTCAATAATAGAACCTGCGCCAATGGACGTTCCCACTCCGACAACTACATTGTCACCAATCACCGCGAGCGCACCAATCGACACATCCGCACCTAATCTAGCACTATCCGATATTTGGGCTGACGCGTGTATTGAGGTTAACGATAGATCAGTTAGTTCCGGCTCTAGTAAACGAATCGCCTGAGTGAATGAAAACTGAGGGTTAGACGAGTATAGAAATTGTTTATTAATTTTAGGCGAATCGAAATTAAGGGGAACAATCGCTGTTGAGCAAGCGCTATTCGCTAATCGCTCTATATATGTTCCATTTTGAATAAAACAAAGATCACCCGCACGAGCGTTTGAAAGTGAACCAACGCCTTGAATTATTGATTTTGGGTTACCAACAAAATTAAGAACTAGGCTATCTGCAAGGCTTTGTAGGGAAAGGTTCATTACCTTTAATCTTCATATTATTGTTATAAAATCCCTGCCCTCTAAATTATACTGCCTAGAGTGTTAGGACTTAACTATACTGTAATCATGAGAAAAATATCTAAAATAACCTCATGTAAGCGACATCAATGTAAATATTACTGAGTGCCTTCCCTCAGTTCTGGTAATTCTTTTAACATATTGATTACTTGCGATGTAATATCAATTTGACTAGACACATAACTCACGCCTTCTGTCAGTATCAAATCAAAACGCCCTGAGTCACCTAATTTCAACAGGACATTCGCAATCACTTGTTGTAACTCATGAATTTCTTCGTTTCTTCGTAAATTTTGATCTTCTCTAAATTCCTGATCAAGGAACTTTAACTGACTCACTTTAAGTCGTATTTCACGTTCAAGTTTGCGTCTTGTTTTTATACTAATCTGAACTTCAGTCGATTTCAGCTGCTCTTCGATCTTCAGTACTTCCTGTCGCTTCGACTTTAACTGTGCTTCACGCGGTTCGAATTCTGCTTTTAGTCGTTCC
The DNA here is from genome assembly GCA_047615545.1 of Polaribacter sp. Classification (GTDB taxonomy): domain Bacteria; phylum Pseudomonadota; class Gammaproteobacteria. The sequence goes on along the minus strand of JBLHID010000027.1, from coordinate 6,824 downwards.
TCTACCTTACGAGCCTGAGGCGCCTCTTTTAAAACGCGTGCAGTATTCACGAATCCTATTTTATAGTTGTGATCCGCTGCCATTAATGCACTGCCACTACTAGCAAATAACAGCATTAGAATTAGCCCGTATCTTGTCATATCGCCCTTCATTACTCTAATCAAAATGACGCGCCCAATGCAAACTGGAAATTCCGAGTATTGTCATCCGGAAGATCGTTAATTGGGAAAGCGTAACTAAACTCAAGCGGCCCTACCGCTGAGAACCACTTAGCTGATAGTCCAACTGACTGCCGTAAATCGCTGCTTTCAAATGAACCAACATCTTTAAACACATTACCTGCGTCGAAGTATAGCGCAACACGGAAAGTATCTGAACTGCCAAATGATTCCAAGGGAAACAATAGTTCCGCAGTCGTAATGACCTTAAAATTACCACCGAATGGGTCGCCCAAGCTATCGAGTGGTCCCAGGCTATTTCGCTCATAACCTCGGACGGAACTGACACCACCTGCTGTGTATTTATCAAAAAATGGCACGTCAAATGTATCACTATAGCTCTTACCAATTCCAATACGACTGCGAAACCCAAAGGTAATTTTGTCTGTGACAGGAAAGGCTGTTTGATGGTTATAAGAGACTTTATAATAGTCAAGATCACCATTAAATACTTCTAGTGAAAGTGCATTTAGATGCCCTGAATCAGCAAAAATCTGCCTGCTTCTAGTATCTTTTGAAACACTCACCGACCCAAAAATGCTGTTATAACTATCGCCTTCAATCGTGGCAGTATTAGTATTTTGGTCAAATTGACTGCTACTGTTGACAATAAAATCAAGGACTTGAGTCGAGGCTGTGCTAGACATCCTTACGTCATTTCGAACAGCACCTAGGCTAAAGCTAAACGAATTATATTCAGACGTAGGAATACTGTATTGAACCGACAGTTTAACCTGGTCGAGCAAAAAGTTGGTAAAGTCATCTTGCGACGCATCTGTTTTCGTATATGAAAAATTGAAACCTCGACTGATGCCATCCGCCGTATAATAGGGGTTTATATAGCTAAGCGTAGCGCGTTGAGTAGAAGCTGAATTATCGAGCAAGATGCCGACCGTCTTTCCCGTGCCAAAAATATTGTCATGGGTTAACCCTAGGTTCAATAATAGACCTTGTGTCTGGGAATACCCAAAACCGACCTGAAAGCTGCCTGAGAAGCGCTCAACAATGGTCACTTCCAAGTCAAGTAGGCTTTCATCGTCTTTGACTGGAACGGTGACGACGTTGACCGATGACAAATACTTTAGACGCTGAAGGCGAATCCGAGAACGATTGATCTTACTTCCCTTGTAAACAGCGCCTTCCAACTGCCGCATCTCCCGTCGTAAAACAATATCTTTACTGCGATCATTACCGATAAATTTAATAGTTCTCACAGTCATCTTTCGACCTGGAATAACCAAAAACTGCAAGTCGATCGACTTTTCGTTATCATTAATATCGACTGAGGTTCTGACCTCAGAGAAAGCATAACCGTCTTCGCCCAGACGCTTATTGATAAGGCCAACGACTAGATTCATTTTTTTGCGCGAAAAAACATCACCTTCTCGAAAGGTTGTCAGCGCCAATAATTCTGTTTCATCTACGACAGACTCCCCACTAATAGCAATACTACTAATAGTATGTTGTTCACCCTCAGTTACGTTGACTGTTATATTGATATCTTTACGATCAGGACTAATCGATACCTGCTTCGAATCTATTGCAAAACGTACATATCCTCGATCCAGATAAAACGACCTAAGACTTTCCAGATCACCTGTTAATTTTGTACTAGCATATTCGTCTGAAGGGAACCAACCTGAATCTGCGGCTTGTAGGTTGAAGTTATCAAGTAGCGTGTCTTCGCTAAATTTCTGATTTCCCGTAATATTGATCGAGTGTATCAGCGCGACTTCTCCCTCAGAAATATCAATATCAATTTCCACCCTATCGTCATCAAGATAGCGCCAATCGGTAGTCAATTTTACAGCGTATTTCCCTAGAGAAAAGTAAAGTTGCTGTAGTTCAAGTTCTAACTTTGCGAGCTTTAACTCATTGAATATTTTACCTCTAGTCATGCCAATCTGGTCTAGCGCCTGTTCTAGGCTTTCATCGGTGAGTTTATCGTTACCTTCGATATTAACATTAGAGATAGAGGGTCTTTCATTTACATTTACAACTAGAGAACCGCCATCACGCAACAACTCAACCCCATCAAAAAACCCAGTCGAATACAGCTCCCTGATGAAATAAGGGGCACGTTCACCATCAAATACCTCCCCTACATTGATTGGAAGATAATTCAATATGGTGCCAACAGAAATCTTCTTGGAACCCACAATTTCTATTTGCTCTACAGTGAAGCTATCAGCACGAACAGTAAACGCAGAAAACAACAGTGGCAAAACACTGAGCCAAACCAATACCTTCAAAATTATCCCACCAGACGTAGTAAGTCGTTATAGATAGCAATCGACATGAGCCCAAACAGAAGGGCTATACCAATTTTCTGTCCTACCAATTCCGTGGTTTCTGATACCGGGCTTCCTTTCAGTATTTCAATCAAATAGTAAAATAAATGCCCGCCATCCAAAATAGGAACTGGCAATAGATTCAAAACTCCTAAACTAATACTGATAATAGCGAGAAAGGTAATAAATTGCTCGAAGCCCACGCGCGCCGAAATTCCGGCGTAGCGAGCGATGGTAATCGGGCCACTCAAATTTTTGACACTGGCCTCGCCGACCACTAGTTTCCCTAACACTTTTAAAGTTAACCAAGACATACGCCATGTTTTTTCTATCGATTCGCCAAGCGCTTCGATTGGCCCGTAACGTTCAATGACCTCCATTTTTTTCCGAACATCATCTGGTATTTCAATTCGGTTCATCACGCCAATGAATCCAAATCTATCGCCATTTTCAGTGCGCAGTTTAGGGGTGATTTTAAGCGTCACCTGCCGATTATTTCTCAGTACAACAACATCGAGAGACTCCCCAGGGTTAGCACGAATCAATTCGACCCAGCGATGCACATTCGGTATCATTTCACCTGCTAGCTTAACTATTTTATCGTTTGCCAATAAGCCCGCTGCTTCTCCTGCACCACCTGCAATCACTTCATCAATGACTGGGGGAATATTGGGACGCCAGGCAGATAAACCCAATTCACCTATTAGATCTATTTGCTCTTTCTGCAAAAGTTGCAGTTGGCTAATATCAACTATCGCTTTATCGACTTGAAAATCAACCCGTTCGATTTCGATCACCACTGACTCGGCACCAACCGATTCCTCAAGTAATGTAAAACGTGCTTTTTCCCAACTCGGTGTTTTAATGCCGTTCACAGATATAATCGTGTCCTGTGCACGGATGCCGGCACTATAAGCAGGACTGGGGCTACTGACATCACCAATAACTGGCTTCACGCCGACGATACCTACTATAAAGATAAAATAGTAAGCCACGATTGCAAAAAGGAAGTTAAACATCGGTCCAGCAGCGACAATGGCAAAGCGGCGCCAGACACTCTTTCGATTGAATGTTCTATCTAGTTCGTTTTCAGAAACGTCCCCTTCTCGCTCATCAAGCATCTTCACGTAACCGCCCAACGGAATACAAGCCAGAACATATTCGGTCTGATCGGGACCGGCAGTCTTTGTCCAGAGCGGCTTTCCAAAACCGACTGAAAACCTGAGCACTTTCACACCCATTTTGCGGGCTACCCAGAAATGTCCAAACTCATGAATCGTTACTAGAATCCCAATGGCTGCGACAAATGCTGCAATACTGTAAAGAATCGACACGACGTCATCCATTAGTGGCTCATCCGCTGGCTGTGAACCTCAGACTGGCGACTCGAAAACTCGCGGGCACGGCGATCATCATCAAGAATAATGTCCAAATGGTGCGCCGCATTCGAGGGAATGTTTTGTAATGTACTGTCGATCAATTTTGGGATATCGGTAAATTTTATTTGTTTATTCAAAAAACTGGCCACAGCCACTTCATTAGCAGCGTTCAAAATGGCCATACTTGTGCCGCCTTGCTTAAAAGCATCACGCGCCAATTTAAGGCAGGGGAAACGTTTTTCATCGGCATTTTCAAAATCTAATTGACTCACCTGAATCAGGTCTAATGGTTCAACACCAGACCTTATTCTATCGGGCCAAGCTAATGCACTCGCGATCGGCGTACGCATATCCGGATTACCCATTTGAGCCAACACCGAGCCGTCATTATAAGCCACCATTGAATGAATAATACTCTGTTTATGCAAAACTATTTCAACATCTTTTTCATCAATATCGAACAACCAACAGGCTTCTATTAATTCTAAGCCCTTATTCATCATAGTGGCTGAATCGACCGAAATCTTGGGTCCCATACTCCAGTTAGGGTGAGCAATGGCACGCTGCGCTGTCACTGCATCAAATTCATTCAGTGGTAATTCACGAAACGGACCACCTGAACCTGTGAGTAGTATTTTGGTAATTCCTTTTTTGGTTCGGTTCGCAGCATAATCCACAGGCAAGCATTGGAATATGGCGTTGTGCTCGCTATCCACTGGAATTAGCAATGCTTTATGTTGAGCAACTTCTTTCATGAATAAGTCGCCCATCATCACTAGTGATTCTTTGTTTGCTAATAGTACTCGCTTAGCACTACGGACGGCTGCCAGCGTTGGCATCAATCCGACCGAACCGACAATTGCCGCTATGACAATATCGACTTCATCATGACTGGCGACTTCGAGCAGGCCTTGTTGCCCATCAATGACCTCGATAGGCGAGCCATTCAACAGCAATTTGAGCTGCTGCGCGCAATCTTTGTCGCTCATAACGGCGTAACGAGGTTGATATTTCTGACATATCGCTAACATTTTCTCGACGTTGGTATTCGCCGTTACAGCATAAACTGAATATTGCTTTGGGTGTTGCGAAATAACATCGAGGCTACTCGTCCCTATCGACCCGGTCGCTCCGAGAATAGTAACTTGCTGCATTTAAATAGCGCCCACGACGTATAGACCGAGAATAAAAACTGGGGTAGCTGCAATCACACCATCAATTCGGTCTAAAACACCGCCATGCCCCGGTAATAATGTGCCGCTATCTTTCACGCCAGCTTCGCGTTTTAGAATGCTCTCATACAAGTCACCAACCACGGATATTAGTGAAGCACATAAACCGATACAAATAAACTGCCACAATTCCATACCCCAGCCACCACTTAGCCAAAAAACAATGAACATCCAAATAAGGTTACAAACGACGCCACCAACAACACCTTCGCGTGTTTTACCAGGGCTAATGCCAGGTGCAAGTTTGTACCGACCAAAGCGCTTCCCAGCAAAATAAGCCCCTATATCCGCAACCCATGTGAGTGTCAGGGTGTAGAGTAATATCCATCCCCCGGCAGGTAAATAACGGTGTACGAATAAAAGACCAGTCCCACAAATCCACAGCAAAGCTAAACCGATGACGAGATGCAACCATTTTTTCGGCGTCGCCCATTGGCCACTAAATTTGTAGCGAACCATAAAACACAAAATGCCGACCCAGAGTAATGACCCAACCAAAGAAAAATAGAAGTTAACGCGAATGCCTGACTTTAAATTAAATATCCAGAATAGTGAGGCAAATAGAATCGCGATGATTATTCCTAGGGTATTCTCGGGCTTTATAGTGAGTGCAAATAATTCACGCGCAGCTACAAATAATGCGAGCGAAAACAACAAGCTAGCACCGGCATTACCGGCAAACAAGATGGTTCCTGCAAACACAAGTGCCAAAACAATAGCCGTTAATATGCGTTGTTTGAGCATTACTTAGTCTCCATTATCTGTTCACCCGTTTTGCCATAACGCCGTTGTCTCTTTGCATAATCATCTAGTGCTTTTTGCATTTCCTGTTGGGAAAAATCGGGCCACAAAACATCGGTGAAATAAAATTCTGTATAGGCCAATTGCCAGAGTAAAAAGTTACTCACTCGACGTTCTCCACCGGTTCGAATAAATAAGTCTGGATCAGGCGTATCACCTAACGACAGCTCACTTTCTAGCATAGCTTGGTCTATATGGTCTGGCGCTATTTCACGTCGCTCCACCCTTGCTGCAACGCTCTTTACCGCATTCAATATATCCCACTGGCCACCATAATTAGCGGCAATATTCAGTGTCATAACGCTATTTTTTAGTGTTAGTGCTTCTGTTTCGGCAATTTGATCTTGTAAAGTTTGTGAGAAAGCCTCACGTTCACCAATAAAACGAATTCGAATATTCTTCGCATTCAATTCAGTACTGTTGTCTTTTAATGATCGAAAAAACAATTCCATTAGCGTACTGACTTCCTCTTCGGGTCGATTCCAGTTCTCGCTACTAAACGCAAAAAGCGTTAAATGTCGCACGCCAGCGCGAGCAAAAAACTCAATCGAATCTCGAGTAATTGCTACCCCTTTACGATGCCCAAACGTTCTGGGCATAAGACGCTTATTGGCCCAGCGACCATTGCCGTCCATAATAATGCAAACATGTTCTGGAATCGATTGATTTTCTGTTGCTAATGCATCCATAGGAGTCGACAGACCCTAGATTTCCATTAGTTCTTTTTCTTTGATCTGTAACAGCGATTCGATTTCATCTGTAGATTGATTGGTGGCTTGTTGGACTAAATCTTGCCCCTTGTGTTCATCATCTTCAGAAATGTCTTTATCTTTCTCAAGTGACTTAAGATCACTATTCGCATCACGACGAATATTGCGGATAGCAATTCGAGCATTCTCAGCC
>JBLHID010000026.1:0-26023 GCA_047615545.1 Polaribacter sp. | reverse complement strand
TTCGAGGTTTTGACCGATTGCGCACTAGTCATTAAGGCCAACAAAATACATTCAATAGTCGCGACGAATGAATTAGAGCAGCTTGACTTTTTTGACCAAGCCAAACTATACCGACTGCCAGGACAGGCACTTATGCCTGGCTTGGTCAATAGCCACACCCACGCATCCATGAGCTTGTTTCGCGGTATCGCTGATGACATTGCTCTAATGGACTGGCTCAACCACCATATCTGGCCAGCAGAACAGAAATGGATGTCATCTCAATTCGTTACTGATGGTTTTGAATTATCCGCGGCAGAAATGATTCGCTCGGGTACGACTTGCATGAACGATATGTATTTTTATCCCGACTTAGTGGCTCGTAGCGCACAAAAACTGGGTATGCGTACTGTGGTTGGTTTGATCGTTTTAGATTTCCCAACGGCGTGGGCGAAAAACGCCGATGATTACCTCAGTAAAGCGTTAGCCGTACATGATGAAGTGAGTGAACTGTCATTGGTGAGTAGCACCCTCGCGCCACATGCACCTTATACCGTATCGGACGCCCCCCTTGAGAAGATAGCGAAATATAGTAACGACCTTGGACTGCCGGTACACATGCACATCCATGAGACCGCTTTCGAAGTCAGCGATGCGGAAAAAAATACCGGTAAACGCCCACTCGAACGCTTAGATCAATTGGATTTGGTTAACTCTAACTTAATCGCAGTTCACATGACCCAACTGAACGACAGTGAAATTGATCGTCTCGCGGAAACTGGTGCTCATGTCGTGCACTGCCCCGAGTCAAATTTGAAACTAGCGAGTGGCATGTGCCCCGTCGCCGCATTACAGGACAAAGCGGTTAATGTCTGCCTAGGCACTGATGGCGCCGCGAGTAACAATGACCTCGACATGTTTGGCGAAATGAGAACCGCCGCTTTATTGGCCAAAGGGGTTAGCGGCAATGCCGCTGCCTGCACAGCTCCACAAGCACTTCAAATGGCAACCATTAATGGCGCCAAAGCTTTGGGCTTAGGCAATGATATTGGCTCGATAGAAATAGGAAAGTTTGCCGACTTAATCGCGGTCAACCTCTCACATTTAAATACCCAACCCCTATATGATGTGGTTGCGCAACTGGTATACGCGACCAATAGCCGGCAGGTTTCTCATGTTTGGATCGATGGTGTTTGCCAACTTGACGATTATAAATTCAGTCAGATTGATGAAGCGGCTATAATCAGTAAAGCTAAGGCTTGGTCGACTAAAATCTCTAACTAGATAGGCCTTAAATGCTATCTCACACATATTGGTGGAACACCGCATGAGCAGTATCAATGTCGACCCCGTTGAAATAGAGAAATTTCAATCCATCGCGAGCCGGTGGTGGGATACCGAAAGTGAATTCAAACCACTGCACGATATCAATCCATTACGTTGTGACTACATCGAACAGCGAAGTAATGGATTAAAGGGCAAACGGGTTCTAGATATTGGCTGTGGCGGCGGTATTCTCGCCGAAGCACTCACTCTTAGAGGTGCAAACGTCACTGGCATTGACATGGCTGATATGTCTCTTAAAGTTGCTAAGATGCACTTGCACGAATCACAGCTCGAAATTGACTATCAATTGATCACGGCTGAAGCATTTTCTGAAGACCATGCTGGAGAATTCGATGTCGTGACCTGCCTAGAAATGCTCGAACATGTGCCAGATCCCGAGTCGATCGTTGCCTCGGCAGCCAAGTTATTGAAGCCTGGCGGCCATTTATTCTTTTCCACCATAAACCGCAATGTGAAATCCTTTGCACTGGCCATCATAGCGGCTGAATATGTGCTCAACATGGTGCCAAAAGGCACACATGACTACAAAAAACTCATCAAACCATCCGAGCTAGCATCCACCCTGAGAGCCAATGAATTAAGTCTGTTAGACATCACTGGCATCACCTACAACCCCCTTACCAAACATTATAAGCTCAGCCGTGATGTTGATGTTAACTACATCATGCACTGCACTCAACAATGATCGAAGCCGTACTATTCGATCTCGATGGCACCCTCATCGACACAGCGCCTGATATGGCAGCAGCCCTTAACAACCTGCTACTAGAAGAAGGTTACAACCCACTGCCACTGGAAAGTATTCGTCCTTTGGTATCACAAGGTGGATTAGTGCTGACGCAGCTAGGGTTTGGTGAGTACGTCACAGCACAAGAGATCGAGCCACTACGGCAACGCTATTTGCAACATTATAGAGATATAGTGGCCGATAACTCGGTGCTTTTTGATGGCATGGAAGAAGTGCTTATCACGCTCGAAAAAAACAATTTGCTTTGGGGTATTGTCACCAATAAGCCTGAGTGGTTAACGACGCCTTTACTAAAGCAGATGAATTTAAACCAACGATCATCAGTCGTGATATGTGGCGACACATTGGAATTCAAAAAACCCCATCCACAACCGTTAATCGTTGCTGCTGAAACAATCGGTATTAAATGTGAGAATTGCATTTATGTCGGTGATGACAAGCGTGATATCGATGCCGGGAATTCGGCCAATATGATCACCCTTAGTGCTGCCTATGGCTATATTGAAGCAAATACCAATCTGGCTGGCTGGAAAGCTGATGGTAATCTGGATCAACCGCTAGATTTACTCAGTCATCCCCTATTCTTAACTGACATACATTCATAGCTAACCAAAGCAACTCTACAAAATGACACAAATACCCAACAACTTTCAGCCTGCTGTAGATATCCTAAAAGATAAAATTATACTAGTCACTGGTGCGACCGGCAGTTTTGGCCGTGTAATATCCATAGCCTACGCAAAACATGGTGCGACAGTCATTTTACTCGCCAAAAATTTACGCTCGGTCGAAGCACTTTACGACACAATAGAGGCACTAGGCTATCCAACTCCGGCTATTTACCCGATGAACCTAGAAGGTGCGACTGAGCACGATTACGCAGAGCTTGCCAATAATATAGAAAAGGAATTCGGACGACTCGATGGACTCGTTCATTGCGCAGGCATACTAGGCGCACCAACGCCATTTGAATATAGCGACACAGAAACCTGGCACAAGGTACTCCAAGTCAACTTACACGCCCCTTACTTACTGACTCGAAGTGTTATTCCATTGCTCAGAAAGTCAGACAAATCCTCGGTCGTGTTCATGACAGACGATAAAATTGGGGCTTACTGGGACGCCTATGGGGTCAGCAAACAGGCACTCGCCACGATGGCACTCAATATAGCCGCTGAATATGAAGGCAGCAATATCCACATCAACTGCTTTAACCCAGGCCGAACCAAAACAGCGTTCCAGATACGAGCATTTCCAGCCGCCGACGGAAATGACCAACTCCCAAACCCTGAAGACCACAGCAATACATTCCTTTATTTAGTCAGCCATGAATTGCAAGACAATGGCACCTGTTACGTTTCGATGTCTGCACTCTGAGGAGAAATTCAAAGCCATTTTCTAGTCATGGCGATTAGCTTTTTAGATTGAATCACTACGAGTCTTTCGGCCACATTACTTATTTTTGGCATAAAAAAACCCGAAGCCAATGATCCAGCTTCGGGTTCTTGTGATGCATCCTGATTCGCTTTAAATCAGGTTTTCGGTCAGCCTTTCAATTTGGCTAACGCTGCTTCTACCTCTACACCAAACTCTGAAGGACGCAAAATGATGCCGACTCCCGCATCACGTAAGATCTCAACCTTCTCAGCAGCTGATTCACCAACAGTCGTCACAATCGCGCCAGCGTGACCCATGGTGCGACCTTTTGGGGCGGTGAGACCGGCAATGTACGCAAGTACTGGTTTTGTCATGTGATCGCGTGCATATTCAGCGCCAGCAGCTTCTTGCGGCCCACCGATTTCGCCAATCATTACTATCAGGTCTGTATCAGGGTCTTGCTCGAATCGCTCAAGGTGATCTCTGAAAGCACTACCGTTGATTGGGTCGCCACCAATACCGACACTGGTACTAATGCCGATTCCTCTGGCTTTCATTTGTGACGCAGCTTCATAACCGAGTGTTCCCGAACGGCCAATTAAACCAACATTGCCTTGCTTATAAATATGACCTGGCATGATACCCATCATCGCCTTACCTGGGCTGATGGTGCCAGCACAGTTCGGTCCTGTCAGGCACATACGCTCGTCCTTCAAGAAACTACGCATGTAACGCTTAACTCGCATCATGTCCTGCGTTGGGATACCGTCAGTCACACAAACACAGAACTTGATACCTGCATCAGCAGCTTCCATGATTGCATCGGCTGCAAATGGTGGCGGTACAAATACTGCGCTGGCTTCTGCACCAGTGGCTTCAACTGCTTCTTTTACGGTATTAAATACAGGTAAGCCAAGGTGCGTTTCGCCACCTTTACCTGGCGTTACACCACCCACTACGTTAGTGCCGTAGTCGATCATTTCCTGTGCGTGGAATGTTCCGATTTTTCCAGTATAACCCTGGATAATGACGGGTGTTTTTTCGTCTAAAAAGATACTCATTGTTAGTTCCTCTTACTAGTTCTTTAGGGTGCCCTAATGTTTTGCAGGAGAGGCTGCTTTTGCAGCCGCGACTGATTTCTCAGCGGCTTCAGCCAAGGTTTCGGCAGTGATCAGATTGACATCACTATCTTCAAGAATCTGACGACCCTTTTCGACGTTAGTACCTGACAATCGAACAATGACAGGTACCTTTACATCGAGCTTAGTCATCGCTTGAATAACACCTTCGGCTACCCAGTCACAACGGTTAATACCGGCAAATATATTGACTAGAATGGCATCGACGCTATCGTCTGAAAGAACCAAATTGAATGCCTTAGCAACACGCTCAGGTGAAGCACCACCACCAATATCGAGGAAATTAGCAGGCTCGCCGCCAACGTGCTTGATCATGTCCATTGTTGCCATCGCAAGACCGGCACCATTGATAATGCAACCAATGTTTCCGTCGAGTCCGACATAGCTTAACCCACGGTCAGCCGCCTTCATTTCACGAGCATCTTCCTGTGACTTATCGCGTAATTCAGCTACCTTGGTATGCTTGAACAGCGCGTTATCGTCAAAGCCCATTTTTGCGTCAAGTGCGACAATACGACCTGCTTTGGTGACAACAAGTGGATTGATTTCAACCATGGTGGCATCCAGATCACGAAATGCACGATAGGCCGCTTTGATTGCTTTTACCGCTTCGCTGATTTGGCCCGCGTCTAGTTTAAGTGCAAAAGCAACTTGTCTCGCTTGGAAGTCCTGCATACCCACCGCAGGCTCCACTGGAATACGGATTATTTGATCTGGGTCAGTATCTTCAATGTCCATACCACCAGCAGCAGATGCAACACAAATAACACGTTCAGTTGCACGATCCAAAACGAATGCGAGGTAGATTTCGCGCTCGATTGCGGTACCTGCTTCAACATAAAGACGATAAACCAACTTACCTTTTGGGCCAGTTTGGTTGGTTACCATGCGTTTGCCGAGCATATCGTTAGCGGCTTCTAATACTTCGTCTTCACTGGTGCAGACTTTAACGCCGCCAGCTTTACCCCGCGCGCCGGAGTGAATCTGAGCCTTTACAACCCAAACATCACCACCGATTTCTTTGGCACGATAAACCGCTTGCTCTGGACTGTAAGCCAGACCGCCTTGGGCGATTGGCATACCATATTCAGCCAATAAGGCTTTAGCTTGATACTCATGTATATCCATTGTCTATCCTCTCTATTATCTCGCTTAATTTTTAGGCTTAATTTCTGGGCTTAATTAGGGGCTTATTTTTTAGCTTGAATAGCGTTATCAACATTAACGATGTTTTCAGCCATCTTAGCCGAAGCGGCATCGATCATGCGTCCGTTAAGTTGGGCAGCGCCGTTACCTTGGGCAGCGGCTTCTGCAAGTGCAACCAATACCGCATTCGCATGTTCAACTTCTTTTGCTGGTGGCGAGAAAACGTCATTAGCAAGCTTGATTTGTGAGGGATGAATCGCCCACTTACCTTCATAACCCAGCGCAGCCGCACGTCGAGCCGCATCGGTATAACCCGCAGGATCCTGCAAATCACCAAATGGTCCGTCAATCGGACGAATGCCATACGCACGACAAGCCACTAGCATTTGCGAAAGGCCATGGTGCCATTGGTCGCCAAGGTAATCTGGGTTCAAACCACCAATGTTAGTAGTACGGGCGCGACAACTCGCGGCGTAATCGGCAACACCAAAATGCAACGCTTCCATACGGGAACTAGCACGAGCAATTTCATGCACATTGACCATGCCAAGGGTGATTTCAATCAGCGCTTCGATACCAATTCTATTAGTGAAGCCTTTCGCAGTTTCGATTTGTGTCAGCATAGCGTCAACCATATAGATATCAGCAGCGACACCCGCTTTAGGAATCAACAACGTATCGATTTTGTCACCCGCCTGCTCGACCAAGTCAACAACATCACGGTACATATAATGCGTGTCCAGACTATTGATACGAACTGAAATAGTCTTACCTTTGCCACGCCAGTCGATATCGTGCAACGCTTCGATGACAAGTTTGCGGGCTTTTTCTTTATCGTCAGGCACCACTGCATCTTCAAGATCAAGAAATATATAGTCAGCGTCGCTATTGGCTGCTTTCTCGAACATTTCTGAGCTAGACCCTGGCACAGCCAGTTCACTTCGTTGTAAACGCGGACGCGCCGGTTGATATACTGTATGGCTCATTGTAGTAAGTACCTTCTATTAAAATAAATTGGAATTGAATATGAATCAGTCTTGAGAGAGCAGTTGTAATCATGCTTTATTTATAAAACTACTATCGATATATATCTGACGACTTAGCAGCAATTCTTATAAATGCATTTACATCTCTTATGAAGGGAGTATACGTTTCCGAAAAGCATGCTGACTATCGCCATACCGACATGCTGCCGTATTTTTGCGACTATCGTTCATAAAAGTAGCTTTAAGACCGGAAACAACCTTGTGTTATGGGAGGCAGATAAATTAAAGAATAGGAATCAATAAAAAATTCATCTGGCTGATTGGCAGAAAGAACCAAATAGGCTGCCCGCAATATTTCATACTCTAAAGGGCAACTCTAAAGTAGTGAATTTTTGTGATCTGTTTTTGCGCTCCTCGTCAATAGCGCCTGCATTGTTCTAATTAGTTACATCCATGTAACGATGCATCAACAGTAGGGACCACGAGGCCCAACAGCCATCTATGGCAATAAGTGCAAGGAAGCACCGTGCGGACGATTGCATGGATGCAGGAGGTAGAGCAATGCATGGAGCAGCTTTCAAGAACCAAAGTGAACTTGAAGTATATGAGGATTCGAGCACGTAGCTGCCAACAGTGGGGACCAACTAGGCCAAGCCACAATCGCGGCAAAAGTGCATTTTTAGAGATGCCCTAAGGCTTAAGCCACTTCGTGGTTTATATTAAATAGCGCCGCTAGTCTCTTTAATCTAAAAAGGCGGTGACCAATAAATAGATGAAAATGCTACCTAGCCAGATATCAACGAGCAAATACAAATAGAAGAACTTTCGCTTTTCCGGATCTTTCGCTACTGATAGGGTGAGATATAGAAACAGTGCTAAAGCGGCTAACAATATGATGACAAAGTGCATAACTTCTTTTCAGCCTATGGGGTGATATTATTTAACTACTTAGAATTAGAATCTACGTGCTTTCGCAACGAGCGGCCGCTATGGCGGTTAAATTCACTAAACCCCGGACCGTAGTTGAAGGTGTTGCGATATGGGCTGCGATGTCACAGCCTAGTAATATAGGGCCAAGAGTCACGCCACCACCGAGCACTTTGAGCATGTTTCCGGTGATGTTGGCAGCATCTAAATTTGGCATGACGAGTAAATTGGCGGCACCTTTAAGGTTTGAGTTGGGGAAAATTTTATCTCTGATTTTGGATGACATGGCGGCGTCTGCATGCATTTCACCTTCCACCATTAATTCTGGATCAAGTGTATTGATCAACTTGAGGGCCTGACGCATTTTTCGTGAGGATTCGGAATCACGGCTACCAAAATTAGAATGGGACAATAAAGCCACTTTGGGTTTCAGGCCAAATCGTTTGATTTCTTCTGACGCTTTAATCGTCATTTTAGCAATGGCCTCGGCCGTTGGGTTTGGTGTGACTTGTGTATCACAGATGAAAACCGTATTGCGGCTTAGGATCATACCACTTAAGGATGATACTTCATTAATACCCGACCCTTGCTGGGTCACACTCAACACGCGCTTTAAATGTCGATGAAAACGACCTATCGTGCCACAGATCATGGTGTCGGCTAATCCCATTTTAAGCATCAACGCTGCTTGAATGGTGGTACTGGTACGTACCATGTCGCGTGCTTCTGTGAGTGATTGGCCCGAACGCTCAGCAATAGAATGATACAAAGACCACCAGGCTTCATCGTCGTCATAATCAATTACTTCAAAATCGACACCAGGTCGCATTTGTAAACCGTATTCTGCTATCAAACGATTCACAACGTCGAGGCGCGCTAATACAATTGGGTAACATAGTTTTTCTAAAACAATATTTTCAACTGCCTGCAAAACAGTCGGGTTTTCGCCTTCGGCAAATACAACTTTTCGGAGCTGTTCTCGCGCTTTGTCAAAAACAGGCTTCATGAACATACCGGATCTAAATACAAATGACGTTAGTTTAAGGCGATAAGCGTCCATATCTTCTATAGGTTGCGTCGCTACGCCAGAATCCATTGCGGCCTGAGCAACTGCCGGTGCCAGCTCAAGAATAAGGCGTTGATCAAACGGTTTAGGGATCAGGTACTCTGGCCCAAACGTCAACGATTCACCATGATAGGCATTAGCGACTACATCACTGGTGCCAGCCCGAGCCAGTCTCGATAATGCTTCTACACAGGCTACTTTCATGGCTTCATTGATTTCGGTAGCACCAACATCTAACGCACCACGAAAAAGAAACGGAAAACACAAAACATTATTGACCTGATTAGGGAAGTCAGAGCGACCCGTCGCAACAATGACATCAGGCCTGATTTTTTTGGCGAGGTTGGGGTCGATTTCTGGCGTTGGATTTGCCAATGCAAACACAATCGGCTTGCTGGCCATTGACTCTACGACTTCTGCCTTTAATAAGTTAGCCGCAGATAGACCCAGAAAAACATCCGCGTCAACCATGGCTGCGGCCAAAGTTCGTAGTGGCGTATCTCTTGCAAATGTCTGTTTGTATTCATCCATTGATTGCGTGCGCCCCTCATAAATAACGCCTTTAGAGTCGGTGACTATAATATTGTTTTTATCTAACCCCATAGATACCAACAAATTCAAACACGACAGAGCCGCGGCACCAGCACCTGAGGCAACCAGTTTTATGTCTTTTATGTCCTTCCCTACCACTGACAAAGCACTCATCATGGCAGAGGCAACAACGATGGCCGTGCCGTGTTGATCATCATGAAAGACGGGGATTGATAACCTTTCTCTTAGGTATTTTTCAACATAAAAACAATCGGGAGCTTTGATGTCTTCTAGATTAATACCACCAAACGTCGGCTCTAACCGTTCAATCGTTTCTGCTAGCAGTTTGGGATCTTTTTCATCAATTTCGATATCAAACACATCGATACCGGCGAAACGTTTAAAAAGTACAGCCTTGCCTTCCATCACTGGTTTAGACGCCAAACTTCCAATGTCACCGAGACCTAACACGGCAGTACCGTTGGTGATCACACCAACCAAATTTGCTTTGGCGGTATATAAGCGCGCAGTCATCGGATCGGCAGCGATTTCTTCACAGGGAAAAGCAACACCTGGCGAATAGGCCAAGGCTAAATCTTGTTGCGTTGTGAGCGGTGTGGTCGCCTCTATTTGAAGTTTACCCGGGGTTGGGTAGAGGTGATACTTGAGTGCTTTTTTGCGATATTCGTCAGCCGCCATAATTCCATCTCTAAATCGTTTAAAAAAGGTTCCAATAATTATAACGGAATATGTCATCAGGTGTGCAATATTGCCTAGCAATGAATGAAACCCTGGAAGCAAGAGGGCTGCCATCCAGTCGATTAATCGATCAAATTGGTATTATCGACTAGGCTGGGTTTGTTGGTTTAGCGGCTGAAAATATTACGGTTCAATCTTGGTTATACTTTCTAGGCTATACAGTCTGAGTTTATTTTTAAATTTGCTATATTCAAGTTACTAATAGTAAGAAATATCATGTCATTGGATGTAGACGGCGTTGTCTATGAAACTGATAAAGAGGGATATCTCGCCAATTTAAGTGATTGGGCGGTTGATATTGCCAACGCCCTAGCAGTTAAAGATGGTGAGGAACTTGAAGAAGCGCATTGGGAAGTCATTTATTTTCTTCGAGAATATTACGATGAATTTCAAATGGCACCCGCTGTGCGCATACTCACCAAAGCCATTGGCAAGCGGCTTAGTAGCGATAAAGGTAATAGCAAATATCTATATCAACTATCCCCTCACGGCCCAGCCAAACAAGCCTATAAATATGCAGGGCTACCTAAGCCAACTGGCTGTATATAGAGACACCCAGAGCATTGGTTATCAATTGTTTTGACTTGGCAGAAAAAAATCGTTCTTCAAAACACTAACGATAACGGTCACTCATCATAGCGCTTATGATACTTACGCCGCTTACCTGCTCGCTGACTGACAACTCCAACTAGATCACAATGGGCACGGTTGAGAACGATATCACCATTACTTGCTTTCAACGATCGCAACCGATAGTCGTCACCTTCAATTATTAATTGACGCAACATAACGTCACCTTCGGCTCTTGCTACTACGAAACACCCTGTCTTTAACTCGCCACCTGGATCGATGATAATGATATGACCATCTTCGAATTCAGGGGACATGTCATCCCCGATCACGCGTAAAGCGAAGGACTCACTACTACCACAACTGCCAGTATCAATCTGTGACATGATTTAAGTCTCTCTGTCCTGACTCGGTTTTGCGCTGTTGAATCGCCCATAAGTTGGCATAAATACCACGTTTCTCGAGTAACTGTTGATGGTTGCCCTGCTCTTTCACCTCACCTTTGTCTAGCACCAGAATATTATCAGCATCTACAATAGTCGATAATCTATGTGCAATGACCACCGTGGTTTTATTGTGCGATATATTGGATAGCGCCGACAGAATATTTTTTTCGGACTGACTATCAAGGCTTGAGGTTGCTTCATCAAACACTAATATCGCCGGATTTTTAAGTAACACGCGAGCGATGGCCACTCGCTGTTTCTCACCGCCGGATAACTTCAAACCACGCTCTCCAACGACAGTTGAATAACCCTCCGGTAGTGACTCGATGAAGTCGTGTATGTCAGCAAGTCGGGTGGCCTGCATAACTTCTTGCTCTGTCGCATCTGTTTTGGCATATCGAATATTATAAAGAATGCTATCGTTAAACAGCACGGTGTCCTGCGGTACGATACCGATTGATTGCCTTAGACTGTCTTGTGTCACTTTGGCAATACTCTGACCATTCAATAAAATATCGCCCTGCTGAATATCGTAAAAACGAAACAACAGACGAGCGATAGTTGACTTACCGGCACCAGAAGGGCCGACTATGGCTAGTTTCTTGCCATCTTCAACTTTGAAACTGACGTTATTCAGTATCTGACGATTATCATCATAATTAAAGTTAACCTGCTTGAACTCAACACTAGCACTACTCAGGACCAGTGGCTTAGCATCGGCGTCATCGGTTATCTCGATCGGCTTTTGCAACAGTTTTATGACCATATCCATATCGACCAAAGCATATTTTAGCGACCGATAAATAATACCGAGAAAACTAAGTGGTAAAAAAAGCTGCAACATCATCGTGTTGATTAATACCAAATCACCTAGGCTAAGCTCACCCCTCTCAACGCCTTGCGCTGCTAGGAACATAATGCCCGTGACTCCTATAGCGATAATCGCAGCCTGACCAAAATTAAGCATCGACATCGTGTTCTGGCTATTGACGGCGGCTTCTTCCCACTCACCCATCGTTTTACGATAGCGGTTTATCTCATGGCTATCGTTGTTAAAGTATTTGACGGTTTCATAATTCATCAAGCTGTCCATAGCCCGGCCATTAGCACTCGAATCGAGCGCATTCATTTCGTGTCGAAAGTGCATTCGCCACTCTGTCACCAGCAGCGTAAAGCCCACATAGAGTACGACGGTTATAAAAGTGACGACTGCGAATTCATAACTATATTGACTAAATAAGATGCTCGAGACGAGCACGAATTCGGCCGCGGTTGGAATGATGTTGAATACTAAATAATTCAGAATAGAACTAATACTTTGCGCACCACGTACCATGTCTCGTGAAACCGCCCCAGTATTTCTGCCGAGGTGATAACGTAACGATAGGTTATGGAGATGGGTTAGCGTCGTGACGGACAAGCTATTCATGGCGTGATATCGAACGCGCGCGAACACCGCATCTCGTAACTCGTTGAAGCCAGAATTAACAAAGCGCAGAACGCCATATAGTCCGATAAAAATAACAGGTAAAACAGCTACTTGACCATTATCGGCATCAAGCGCATCGACAATATACTTAAGTACGACAGGAATCCCGACCATCGCAAGTTTGGATACAACCAGACAAAGCAACGCCAGTATTACCCGCCCTTTATACGACCAGACGAAAGGAAACATCTGCTTGAGGTTATTCCAGTCTTCCCGATTACCATGCGCCTTTTTGGTACGACCTACTGCTGCTGAATTCATCGCTTTAAATTTCACTCATTTTAGAGCCGCCCTTAACTGAAATAGAGATGACAGACTCTCTTGCAACTCATTTTCTATAGCTCATTTGCTTTAGCCCATAAAAAAAGCAGAACTGTAATAGTTCTGCTTTCTTAACGAGTCATCTATCAAAGATAGCAACTCAACAATGACGACCGTGATAAGCTAATAAGCTCATGTGGTCACATCGAAAATCAATAGCTTATAGGGCTACGATGTTCTCTGCTTGCGGACCTTTCTGCCCTTGAGTCACTGTGAATTCAACTTTTTGGCCTTCAGCCAAAGTTTTGAAACCAGAACCAGAGATAGCACTGAAATGTGCGAAGACGTCTGGACCAGACTCTTGCTCGATAAAACCAAAACCTTTAGATTCGTTGAACCACTTAACTGTACCAGTTGTAGTAGACATAATTAATTCCTGTATATATTGTAAATTGTAAATTGTAAATAAAATGTAACCTGTTTGACGAGGTTGTTTTTCGGCTGGAATGGTTGCTATAACTTATGAGAGACAAAACGAGGTACTGAAAAGGCGGAACATCGAGACGGAGTGCATAAATATTAGACATACTTTCGAGCTAGCAAACATTATATACGTTACTACCGAGTCGTCAACAACTATTGTGAATTTATTCCAGAAGTAACTGTTTATCCATGGAACAATCGATTACAACAAAATATTATAATTAAGATTAATATTTATTCGGGATTTACTGCCATTAAAATATTCTCACGGTTCAGATTGGTTGCAAAACTATTTCATTAGGATGTCTCAGATTGAATGGGGTCAACAAAACTCAATGGGTATTTACAGTCGGCTAAATTTCCGAACGCACCTGTACTTCATTGTCAGCTGTGCGACTGAAGCTGGCTTGGTGCACGATACCGGAGTTTAAACCATGTTCGTAAAACAACTTTAAGCTATGGCCAATCACCGGAAAGGCCAGTTCATCCCAAGGGATTTGTGCTTCGGTAAACAACCCAACTTCCAAACTTTCGATGCCAGCAGACACATTGTCGTCTAACAATACCCCACTAAACATTAAATGAACTTGCGAAATATACGGCATGCTAAACACGCCAAACAATTTCAACTGGCCAGGGTTCGCATTGGCTTCTTCGATGGATTCTCGAGCTGCGGCTTGATGAACAGTTTCTTTATTTTCCATAAATCCAGCGGGCAAAGTCCACTTGCCGTATTGCGGTTCAATTGCACGTTTACACAGTAAAACCTTATCTTGCCAGATTAGAATGGCACCGGCGACATTGTTCGGGTTTTGATAGTGAATCACGCCACAGACATTACAAACGAACCGTTTGCGATTATCGTCAGGTGGAATTATAGAAACTACCTTTTCACCACATTGGCTGCAGTAATTCATTGATTCGCCCTCTTTAGCGTTAACAGGATAAGTTGTTTTACCGGCTGCAATCCCTGCTCTAAAACTCTCATTATTTGTTCCATTGTAATCTTTGAGGTGGTGCTCTCTATTTCATTAACACCCGCACACCAGTTTACTACCAGTGCAATCGATGCATATTCAATCCCAAGCTCTCTGGCCAGTGAGGCTTCTGGCATGCCGGTCATTCCAATCATGTCGCAGCCATCGCGAGACATTTTAGTGATTTCAGCCTTGGTTTCCAGACGAGGCCCGTTGGTGCAACCATAGACACCCGATGACTGAAACTTAATGCTGGCTTCAATACCAGACTCAGCAATCAGGGCTCGTAACGACGAGCTATAGGGATAGGTAAAATCAATATGCTGGATTTCATCATTATCGCTGGCACCACTGTCAGCACCGGAAAAGCTATGCGCCCTGCCCCAACTATAGTCGATAATTTGATCTGGAAGTGCAATAGTCTTTGGCTCATAGCTTGGCGATATGCCACCCACCGCATTTACTGCGATCACGTGCGTGACACCCTCTTCTTTTAACGCATAAAGATTGGCTCGGTAATTGATTTGATGTGGCGGTATTTTATGTGACTCACCGTGCCGAGCCAAAAATACGACAGGCAGGTTTTGCCAAGTACCTCGAATAATTTCGGCTGAGGTAGCACCATAAGGAGTTTTTACAAAGTTTTTACGTTCTTCAACAAAATCATCGCCTAGGTTATAGAGACCACTACCACCGATTACTGCGTACAACGGTGACATTAAGGCCGTCCTTTTTGTAGCAAAGGCTTTTCATCAACGAAATAAATACTCGACAGGTTCCGAAAGTAACTATTCAAATCCATACCGACCCCATAAACATAGCGATCTCCACATTCGATCCCCACATAATCGGGTTGTATTTCAGCTTTTTTGCGGTCGTGTGTTTTACGGATTAAAAACACACTAGTGATGGATTTAGCCCCCTGCTTGACGCAATAGGATTTGATTTCCTCTAGTGTATATCCCTGATCAAAGATATCGTCGACGATAATAATGTTGCGATCCTTTATTTCATTCTGAGGGTAAGCCTTCCACAAGACATCCTTCCCTAACGTTGCTAGCCTATATCGTGTCGCGTGGACATAATCGACTGTTAGCGAAAATTCCCAATATCGTAACAACTGCCCCGTCAGATACAGCCCACCATTCATGACACATAACACTAGCGGGAAATCATCTTTGCATTTGTTTGCGACAGCCGCTGCCAGATCCGAAATCGCTATTTCTACTGATGATTGATCAAACAGTAATTGGGCGTCTTGATGGATGGTTAGTGCGTCTTCCAGATTCATATTATTGGTTCTAATTAGTCAGGACTACAGGTATGCAATTATTTTCCGGTTTGATCGATCGTGACGGAATTTTCAAAATGTAGTGATGATGTTGGGAAGGCAATCTCGGCTTTATTTGCCTCGATTATTTGAGCAATTTTGAGCATGACGTCCTGTTTAATTTGATGGAACTTTACCCACTGTGTCGTTTTCGTAAAACTATAGACAAAGAAATCAAGCGAACTATCAGAGAAGGCATTGAAATTCACAATCATGGTTTTATTGGCATCGATTTCTTCGTGTGCCACTAACATTGCCGTTACCTCACTGACGATTTTATCCATGCTGTCTAGGTCGCTATACCTTAAACCAATGGTTTCGTAGATACGACGATTTGCCATGCGCGACGGGTTTTCGACGATAATATTGGTAAAGATCGAGTTAGGCACGTAAATAGGTTGAGATTCGAAATTGCGAATCATGGTCACTCGCCAGCCAATTGCTTCTACCGTACCCTCAATGTTTCGATCGGGTGAGCGTATCCAGTCACCAATGGTGAAAGGTCTATCCAGATAGATGATTAAACCGCCAAAAAAATTAGCCAGTAGATCTTTTGCCGCAAAGCCGACTGCAATGCCACCGATACCACCCATCGCCAACACGCCTGCAATACTGAACCCTAACGTTTGCAATACGACAAGAGCCGAGGTAATAATCACTGTTAGGCGTAATAACTTACCGACGGCTTCGGCTGTATGTGCATCAACATTATCAGAATGATCGACAAATTCTTTTTCTGCGCCACGAAGGAACGTCAACACAAACCAGGCGAGACCAATAAGAATACCCACGTCGCGAATCATATCCGAGGCAGTGAATATGGGGCTTTGTGTTTTGAAATAGATAACATCAGCGGCAAAACTAAGACCAATCAACCAAAGTATCCAGCCCAAAGGACGAGACAGAGCCTTGACAGTGATATCGTCCCAACGCGTTTTGGTTCGATTTAACTTGACCAACATTTTAGCAATGAAACGTTTGGCAAAAAAGTTAGCTACAACGGTAAGCAGCACCACAGCAAATACCTGGAAAATCCAGATCCACTCGCTATTAATGCCTGGTATCCATTGTTCTAGTTCTATCATTAATTAAGTTCCTTCATTTATATTGGAAGAATCTGATCGCATCGTGATTACTCTAGGCTGACTGAAATTAAGCAGACTTCATCAAAGGCTCTCTTGTTCTTTCATTATTGGTCGCTAGTAATACTCAGTTACTATTCGAACAAATCTCCACTCTCAGACGGTATTGATTGCCGATTAAATGCATGCAGTACAGCCGTTGCCTCATGCCAGCGGGGCGTATTAAACAAATCATGAATCGAGTGCTCTGGCCTACCGTGTAACCGAATCATACGTAATTGAGATGTTGGATTAGTGTAACCCTGCAAGGAATCGAGCACTTCATCGGCGCCTGCAGAATTATTGCAAACAAGTACAATATCACAGCCGGCAACCAATGATAATCTGGCTCGTTCAGAGTAATCACCGACAGATTCAGCACCACTCATGCTTAAGTCATCGCTGAAAATAATACCTTCAAACCCTAGTTGTTGTCGCAGGACTGAATCCACCCAAACTTTTGAAAATCCTGCTGCTATGGTATCAACCTGATCATAAATAACATGCGCCATCATAATGCCTGCTAAATGGGTGTTGATGACCCGTCTGAATGGAATCAAGTCTGACTGTTCAATCGTGTCGAAATCGCGTCTATCAAAAGGCATGACGTGATGTGAATCACCCTCGACCGACCCATGTCCAGGAAAATGCTTACCGACCGCTTCCATACCAGCCTGACTCATACCACGAATCCAAGCATTGGCTAACCGGCTGACCTGTTCGGGTCGATGATGAAAAGCCCGATCACCAATAACACTGCTAATTGGATTACCCAAGTCGAGTACCGGAGCGAAACTTAAGTCGATACCGTAATACAACAACTCACTAGCCATAATCCAACCAAAGGTTTGTGCGTATTCTGTCGCCTTGCCCTGATCTATATCATAAAGCTCACCTAACCTTGCGATAGCAGGCAAACTTTGAAACTGATCCCGAAAACGCTGTACTCGACCGCCTTCCTGATCAACTGCGACCACTAAACGCGGTGTGCGAATAGCGTGGATTTCATCAACGAGCGCTTTTAATTGTTCAGGCGACTCATAATTGCGGCTGAATAAAATCACCCCACCCACCTGATTATGCGCCAGTCGTTTGCGGTCTTCGTCGTTAAGCGACAGCCCCACAACGTCAAGCATTACTGGCCCCAAACTCATATGGGCTGCCTCATATCACTTTCTCTAGCAATACAACCGCATGTACGGCAATGCCTTCTTTGCGCCCAGCAAACCCTAGTTTTTCAGTCGTCGTCGCTTTAATATTCAAACACGATATTTCGGCGTCTAAATCCAGTGCAAGATTTTGCTTCATACGGTCTAAATGGGGTGCCATTTTGGGAGATTGGGCAATAATGGTGATATCTGCATTGCCCAGTTGATAGTTTTCATCAGTCATCAGACCTCGGACAATTCGCAAGAATTCACGACTATCTCTATTCTTGTTAGCTACATCCAGATCGGAAAAATGAAGCCCTATATCCCCTTTAGCCATAGCGCCTAGCAACGCGTCGCTTAAAGCATGGATCAATACGTCACCATCCGAATGTGCGATAAAACAATACTCGCAACTAATAGTGACGCCTCCTAACACTAACCCGTTACCCGCAGCCAGTGCATGTACATCGTAACCATGGCCAATTCTAATGCCGCTCATGCGTTCAAGTTACCCAATGGTTTTATCATGTGTTTTGAAGCAGTAATCATAACAAACAATTAGCCCCTCTGACATTACCGACTACGCAAGGCATGGACATTCATCAGCATGGCGCTAAACAACAACAGCGCACCTGCCTGGTGCATTGCAGCAATCGGTATTGGCACGTGAAATAGCAAAGTGCATAGCCCTAAGCTCACCTGAATAATCACCATCATACCAATCCATTTAAAACTACGCGTGAGCCGTTGGTAGTCGAATCGTTGACAGTTAAATCGATGACTAACGGATAGGCTACGCCCTTTGATAAACCAGCCGAATAACAATACCGCAGTACCAATCGCCAGCACACGATGAACAAACTGGACCGTCACTTTGTTTTCAAAAAGATTCATATACCACGGCGATATCGCTAAAACGCCTTCTGGAATCCATTGTCCACCCATTAAAGGGAAGGTATTAAAAATCAGGCCAGCTTTCAGCCCAGCAACAAAGCCACCGGAAACAGTCGTCAGCATCACTAGCACAAGCAAGCCAATGGATAACTGACACCAGCGGTTTAGCTGAGGGTCTTGACTAGGTTGTGAACTTTTCGGGTAGCGTAAATCAAGCCATGTCCACAGGATAAAACCAAAGATCACAATAGCACTGACCAAATGCGCGGTAAGTCGATACTGGCTAACATGGGGGTTATTCACCAAACCGCTTTTCACCATATACCAACCCAGCAAACCCTGGAACCCACCCAGTACAAACATCATCAACAGCTTTGGCGTCAATCCAGGCTTGATCTTTTTTCGCCACCAGAAGTAAACGAAAGGAACAAAAAACACCAGACCGATAACCCGCCCCAACATTCGATGGCTATACTCAAACCAAAAAATCGATTTGAAGTCGTCGACATTCATGTCACGGTTAATTTTTTGAAACTCTGGCGATTGCTGATAGAAACTAAATTCTTCGTCCCATTGCGCTGACGTGATCGGTGGAATCGATCCTTGTATTTGCCAGTTCACCATCGACAGGCCAGACCCGGTTAATCGTGTAACACCGCCGAGCACTACCATAAAGAAAATAAGGAAAAGGCAAATCAATAACCAGTGCGAAATCGCCCTGTCTTGTGGGGTTATGACAGACATAAAAATGAAAACCTAAATTAGTAACTATGAATGTTGATTAGGGACGTTAAATAGCGATGATGATTAGGTCTAGCGACAATATCATGAAGTCGACTGGCATTACTCTGCCCAGCGCTGATATAGCTCAAACTACCATCCATTATTTTGCTCCAGATCATTTAACCGTTCGCAGGTTCGAAGAATACAAAATCAGGACTCGTACAGGTTTCATCTCGTATTTGACCACAAAATAACACCGCTAATTATAACCGTATTGAATGCCTTACTGAATGCATTTTCACCTATTTTGAAATTTATATGCCATCAAAATCAAAACAACCCATCTGGGTCTATGCCGAGACAACCCTGCCAAATAATCCCAAAAGACAACTCACTAGTGGTGTCACGACTAAACTCGCCCCGATCGATAATTCTGATATTGCAAGCATGTCATCTCCCAGCTTATCCTCGCAAACCGGGCATCACCGTTAGTGGTTGGCTTATCTATAGGTAATGCCAATTGGCGTTGATAGTTGCGATTAGTATTCTCGGTAATTTCATCCTCTGCTATGATTTGACTTCTTCACTGCAGGAACTGGCGGCAAAGCATGAGTCACATATTTTGGTCGAACATCTTCAAACGCAGAACAGGCGAATTGCAATCTATTGTTGAGCTTTGGCAAGATACGCCTCTTTTTGAAAACATTCCCACTTGGCATATACAGTTTCTTTCCAGAAAGATGCATGTTAGAAACTTCACCACTGGAGAAAAAATATTTCAATTCGGTAGCCAAGGGGCAGGGGCAATAATGGTTCTGGAAGGCAGTGTACGAATTATGGCACACGAAACTGAACTCACCTTGTTAGAAACAGGCGACTTTTTTGGTGAAATTGCACTTGCTGAGCCAGAAAAAAGAACCGCTGATGCGTACTCGGTGACTAATACCCGATTAGTGTATTTTTTGAAACAAGACCTCGAAGAGTGGATTGAATACGAGCCCAGGCTGGGGGCGCGTTTTCTGATGAACCTTTCAGCTGCTTTAGCAAAACGCCTATTCCTTTTGAATAAACAAATTTCGAATCAATAAATATGTCTGAGGAAGTTTCTATCAAAACTCAAAATGCCTATACGCAGACATTCAAAGTATTTTCCTGCGTGATTGCAGTTGTTCTAGTTGGTTTTTATCTGCTGTCCTCTGTCATCATTCCGATTGTTATTTCATTGACGCTATACGCCATTTTTGAACCGGCGACGCTTTATTTAGTGCGCCACAACGTTAACCACTCACTGGCGATAATGATTGTCTTGGTGATTCTGATTATTTTCAGTTTCATTGCGATTGGTTTTGCATTACCTCAATTAGTCGAACAAATTGGGTTACTACAGGCGAAACTACCCTCTATATTTTTGAAACTGGAAGGCCTTTTGACTCACTACAGTGCAGAGTTTTCCGATCAAATTGGTGTCGATCTGGATGTTTCTGACATGATCGTTTCCACTTTATCGCAGTCTTCCTCATTGGGTCAGTCCCTTTTACTCAATATTTCCAATAAACTGTTAGGTGTTACTGTCGTATTTCTTCTAGTACCTTTTCTGACCTATTACCTGCTTAAAGACTTTCACTCAGTTAGAAACCGAATGATGAACTGGCTACCCAATGCGTCCTTCGAACTCGGCTGGCTTATTTACTATCGAGTATCGCAACAACTACAAGCTTATACGCGTGGTGTCATGATCCAGTCGACCATTATGTCTTTGGTTTGCATGATAGGTTTCAGCTTGATTGGGCTAGACATTCCAATTTTACTCGGTGCTATTACAGGCATCTTAAATTTGGTGCCGTATGTAGGGCCTGTGATTTCAATTCTGCTCAGCCTATTAGTCGCATCGGCAATGACTCCTTTCGACCCATCCTTGCTCTACTTAGGGGTTTTGGTCATTGCCACGGCTCAAGTGATCGATAATGTGGTTGTGATTCCAGCGGTGATTGCAAATGCAGTCAATTTACATCCGGTTCAAGTCATTTTGGGTATTATTATATTCGGCAGCTTATTTGGTACGTTAGGGGTTATTCTCGCTATCCCTGCGATCGCTACTGCGAAAATAATTTTTAACAGCCTATATTCCGATATTCTGAATGAAAGCCAGAAACAGTCGCCGTAGGTACCACGAGGCAACGCTGCAATCGCGGAAAAAGTGGGTTTTTAGAGCAGTCTTTTATTTAAACTAACGGCTAAAGATTTCAGCGCTTGTTTCAAGCCTTCGTCTTCGATCCAATCGGCTCCGCGCTCTAATGCCTGTACTGTTTCAGGTTTTACCTTCAATGGTATTTTTGCGTCAGGCAATACGTGATCTAATTTCAACACGGAACTCGGTATTGTTTTAATTTTTAAGACTTGCTTGAGATTGAATGTTTCCTGTATTTGCTGCTGTATTTCCGCTATGTACAACCTCAAAAAATTCGCAACCTGTGGGTCAGCTGCCGCGATAATAATGGCTTCAGGCGTCAAATTAACAACAGACACCTGTAGATTCATTGGGTCTGGCAATTGCTTTCTTAAAAATTGCTGAATGGCTGCAGTATCTTTGCTGACACGATCAAAGTTGTCTGGCAGTGCAGCTAGGCACCATTTATTGACTGCTTTGTTAGCCATTAGTCCACATATCAATTAACTTTAATATCATCGCCATTACCAATGATGGTTGCCCGCCCTATCCCTTTGACTTTGTTTATTTCACCCACTGTTTTAAAGGGGCCGTTTAAACTGCGATATTGCACAATGGCGTTAGCCTTATTTTGTCCGACACCATAGAGGGCTTCAGCTATTTCCAGTGCGCTCGCTGTGTTTATATTCACTGAAGCTGCATTGCTTATCTGGCTAAATAAAATACTCACCACAATCAAAATCCATTTCGAGTTGACCACTTAAATTCTCCCTGTTTATTCAAAACCCAACGTTTAAAAACTATAAAAGATTAAATTCACTTAGTAAAAATATACAAAAGCACCTATCAAACAGGTGCTTAACGCTTTCCTCGCGCCGAATGTCGACGATTAGCTATCTCTGGATAACTAAGCTCGAGTCGCTCATATAACCTGCGCACAGATTCATCTTCAAATAACCTGACCTTACCTGGTTTGAGCCATTTGGGTAAGGTGAAACTCTCGTACCTAACACGTTGTAGACGGCTAACTTCAACGCCTACTGCTTCCCACAATCGTCTCACTTCACGATTCTTGCCTTCTTTAAGCGTGACGTGATACCAGTGATTAGTGCCTTCACCACCAGCATCAACGATATTTTCGAATTTAGCCTCTCCATCTTCTAACATGACGCCTTTGCGTAAGTTTTGCATCATTTCTGGCGTCACTTCGCCATGAATACGTACCGCGTATTCACGCTCAACCTCGTAGGAAGGATGCATCAACCGATTGGCTAACTCTCCTTGATTGGTAAACAACAGTAAGCCACTGGTATTGATATCGAGCCGCCCTATGCCAACCCACCTGCCTTGCTGTAAATTGGGTAAATTCCGGTAAACATCAGGCCTTCCTTCTGGATCTTTTCGACTACAAACTTCGCCGATGGGTTTGTGATACATCATCACTTTCGGACGAGCTTCGGTTCTAGAAATGCGTAACAATTTGCCATCGACAGCAATCTTTTCGCCACCAGCCACTTGATCACCCGGTGTTGCGGGCTTGCCATTAACGGTAATACGACCGTCCTGCAGCATTTGGTCAACTTGACGTCTGGAAGCAACGCCTTGATGGGCGAGAAATTTCTGGATTCTTTCCATTATGATTTGTCTGTTATGCCTTGTTGTTAATTAATTAGAATAATTAATATGGGATAGTGAATTGGTAATAGTTCAGTAGTTACTAGTACTGCTATGGTTTAAGAGCCCAGCTCTGACCAATGCCAGTAGATGATTCGGATATAAGCGTTTTTGCATTCGCGTCGAGCCTTAAAGCGAGAATAGTAGCAGAGTCGGGCTGTACCAGGTGTTTTACTTTTGGGCGCCAGGTTTCGCTGCGCTTACCGGTGTTTACATCCCAGATATCGATTGATTTTGCAGCTCGCCCAGCTGCCAGAATACGACCATTATCGGAAAAGTCAGCGGACACTATTGTCATTTTCTTATCGTCAAGTTTTGCCAGCAACCTGCCTTTACCTTGTGTTTTATAAATATGTGTTTCACCAATAAATGCATTGGCGAGTGCATATTCACCATCATCCGATAGCGCTACTAACGAAATTTTGTATTTCATGTTTTTTGACCAAAGATGCTCACCATTTTTTAGATCCCAAAGACTAGCATGCCAATCATTGGAGCCCGTCAGCGCATAGCGGCCATCTTTTGAAAGCGATACTGAAGTGACTTTTTCATGATGAGGAAAGACATAGAGCATCTTGCCCTCTTGCATGTCAAAGTAAACCGCTTGGTTATCTCGGCTGCCAATGAGTGCATAGCGACCATCGGCTGAGACGTCTATATCGGTTAAATTCGGCCACGACCAATACCCGATTAACTTACCGCTCGACACTCGCCAACGTGCCAGAGATTGTGGTTCCATAGTCACCACTATCTCACTACGCTCGGAAAAAGCCGCCGCTGTGATACCACCATCATCACCATTCTGATGCTGCAGACTAAACAGTACTCTATTTTCGGCTAAATCCCATACTCTACCAAAGCCTCCAATTGCACCTGTCATTAGGTATTTCAAATCGGCGCTAATCGCCGCTGAGTAAGATCCTGTGTTGGCATGCGTGACAGTATTTAGCGCTATTTTATTTTCACTACAGGCGCTCAGTAACGTCAGCAACCCGAGGAGTAAACAGAGGATAGATTTGTTTAGCATGATGCTTTCAGGATTGATAAAGAAACGACCAGAAAATGACAATAATCTAATTATAGAAGCTAAATAGACGTTATTTCCGTCTAATTTGGGCTTTTTTCAGCAAAAGCTAATTCAGGATGAGATTGATTGAGATCCTTTATTTCTGATAGTGTCGGCAGTTCATTGAGTGACTTCAGATTGAAATAGTCGAGGAATTCTTTTGTCGTACCATACAATGCTGGCTTACCGGGGACGTCTTTATGGCCTAACGGCTTCACCCATTCCCTTTCCTGGAGGGTTTTGATGATATTGGTGCTGACACTGACTCCCCGGATATCTTCGATTTCACCTCGGGTGATCGGTTGCCGATAAGCAATCAGGGCAACTGTTTCGAGTAATGCGCGTGAGTACCTTGGTGGCTTTTGATCCCAAAGACGGGCGACCCAAGTCTCATAAGCAGGCCTTACTTGAAACCTAAAACCCGATGCCACTTGCTTCAATTCGAGACCTGCACCTTCATATTTTTCTACCAACTCATGGATGGCCCGGCGAATATCGTCTTTGCTCGGTTGGTCAATATCACCAGAAAAAAGATCGTACATAAAGTTAACGGCCAAAGGCTTATCTGTCGCCGAGAGCAAAGCTTCCAGAATTGGTTTTAATTTTTCGTTATCCATGATGCTATATAGCCTTTATATATATGGGTGCGTAGCTCTCGCTCTGAACTAGTTCGATCATCGATTCTTTAAGTAATTCGAGTATCGCCAGAAAGCTGACGACAACACCCATGCGCCCTTCACTGACATCAAAGAAGTCGAGAAAACTGGTAAAGCGATCAGTCGATAGTTTCTCAAGGACGAAAACCATTCGTTCTCGCACAGAGAGTGGCTCGCGTTGTACATGGTGACTAGCAAACTGCTCGGCTCTGTTCACAACATCTCGAAAAGCCATCAGTAAATCATTCATTTTTACGTCAGGTAACGGCATCTCGACTTCGAAATTTGGCATTTCTATACTGGTTAGAAAAATATCGCGCTCTAACCGATCTAACGCATCCATGTCTTCAGCTGCTTTTTTAAACTGTTCATATTCCTGCAATCGACGAATCAGTTCGGCTCGTGGGTCATCTTCTTCAGAGCACTCAGTGGGACGAGGTAATAACATACGAGATTTAATTTCAGCTAGCATGGCTGCCATTACAAGATACTCAGCCGCCAACTCAAGCGCCATGGTATCCATCAAATCAATATACTCCATGTATTGTTTGGTAATCGTTGCGATCGGAATATTCAAAACGTCCAGATTCTGACGTTTGATTAGGTACAATAGCAAATCTAGCGGTCCTTCAAAAGCATCGAGGAATACCTGCAACGCATCTGGCGGTATATATAAGTCCTGTGGAATCATCGTTAATGGTTCGCCCTGCACTAGCGCAAAGGGCATTTCCGACTGGTTCGATCCGATCTTAGGCATTCCGTTTCTAGACGATGCGTTTTTAGACGATGCGTTGTTAATCAAAGACTGTTGGGCAGGGTCATTCTCCATTGGCTTAGCGCGTTGTCAAACCCATCACTTTTCGGACTTCTTCAATGGTATCTTGGGCAACATCTCTTGCTGCTTCACAGCCTTCATTAATAATACTATCGACTCCAGACAGATCATCTAGATAATCTTTGACTCTGTGTTGAATCGGTTTTAGCTCTTCAATAATGGCGTCAGCAATATA
>JBLHID010000025.1:0-26056 GCA_047615545.1 Polaribacter sp. | reverse complement strand
GAAACTTCCCAGGTATTTAGGATTTTTCCGCGCAACGGCATGATCGCCTGAAAGATACGGTCTCTGGCTTGCTTCGCCGAGCCACCTGCCGAATCACCTTCGACCAAAAAAAGCTCTGTTCGGGACAAGTCTTGGCTACTACAGTCAGCGAGTTTGCCTGGCAACGCTGGCCCAGAGGTGATTTTTTTCCTGACTATTTTCTTTGAATTTTTGAGTCTTTTTTGTGCGCTCGAAATCGCCATTTGAGCGAGTAAGTCACCCATGTCAGCATTCTGGTTTAACCATAAGCTGAACGCGTCTTTCGCTATACCTGACACAAAAGCAGCCGTTTCACGAGACGATAAACGCTCTTTGGTTTGACCGGAAAATTGTGGGTCAGACATTTTTACCGACAGTACAAAACTCACTTTGTCCCAGACATCGTCGGGCGATATTTTAATGCCACGCGGTAGCAGACTACGGAATTCACAAAACTCACGGATCGCATCAGTGATGCCAGTACGCAGCCCATTCACATGCGTGCCGCCCTGCGCAGTAGGGACTAAATTCACATAGCTTTCCGTAATCGCCTCGCCGCCCTCGGGCAACCAGAGTATCGCCCAATCAGCCGCTTCGTGCTCTCCCTTAACAGATGTGACAAATGGCGCTGCGGGTAATAGCTCAAAGCCATCGAGTGCATCCATTAGGTAATCGGACAGGCCGTCTTCGTAATACCATTCTTCTGATTCTTGAGTTTTTTCTTCGTAGAATTTTACGCGCAAGCCTGGGCATAAAACCGCCTTGGCACGTAATACGTGTTTCAGTTTTGATACGGAAAAGATTGCGCTATCGAAATATTCTGGTGCTGGCCAAAAATGGATGGTGGTGCCGGTATTCTTTTTGCCCACGGCGCCTATTTCTGTCAAGTCAGCCGTTTTATCGCCATATTCAAATCCAATCGAAAATTCTTTTCCATCTCGACGAACACGAACATCGAGCCGTTTTGATAAAGCATTGACGACTGATATGCCAACCCCATGCAAACCGCCAGAGAACTGATAATTCTTGTTGGAAAACTTACCACCAGAATGCAATTTTGTAAGAATGACTTCGACACCTGGAATACCCTCCTGCGGATGGATATCAACCGGCATACCACGACCATCATCAATCACGCTTAAGGATTGGTCTGCGTGCAGGATAACCCCTATTTGAGTGGCATGGCCTGCTATCGCTTCGTCAACACTATTGTCGATGATTTCTTGCGCGAGATGGTTCGGTCGAGTGGTATCCGTGTACATGCCCGGACGCTTTTTGACAGGATCAAGCCCTGTCAGAACTTCGATCGAAGCGGCATCGTATTGATTATTCAAAGGTAGTTTTATCCGTTAGTTCGTCATGTTGGCTGACCATGTTGGCAGGTCATGGCTGCGCCAAATTATAGCGCTATCGTACTTGAAATTGTGACCATAATACCTGATATAATAAGTCACTTTTTTCGGAAACCGTATTATGAGCGAGTCACCCTATATTCACAATGTAAACACCCAAAATTTCCAATCTGTGGTGCTTGATAACTCTATGACGGTGCCTGTGTTGGTCGACTTTTGGGCCGACTGGTGCCAACCCTGTCAGACACTGATGCCAATGTTAGCAAAACTGGCTGAAGAATACGGCGGCAAATTCATACTCGCTAAAGTCAATAGTGACGACGAGCAGGAATTAGCAGGGCATTTTGGGGTGAAGAGCCTACCTACTATGAAGCTTTTTGTCGGTGGCCAAGTCGTGGCTGAAAAAGTCGGCGTTGTACCCGAGCCAGAAATACGGGCATTTATCGACCAGTACATTACCAGTGATTCAGCCAACCTGATGCAGTCTGCAAATGCCGCTTTTAAGCAGGGTGATATGGAAGAAGGCTTAGCGCTCATGAATCAGGCGCTTGCTCTGGACCCAACTAATGCCGATCTAAAAATCAATATGGCGACTGTTGTTATGTCACAAGGTGACAAAGATAGCGCGCTGGCATTACTGGGCTCACTTAGCGATGACGATAAGAAAAAGGACGAGGCCGTCAAGTTATTGGCTGCAATCAACTTATCGACGCAGCTAGAAGGTATTCCATCGTTGGAGGAAATCGAAAGTGATTTATCCAAAGATCCAAATAACCTGATCGCTTTATTGAATAAAAGCACTCACTTATCAGCTCTGGGCGATCATGAATCAGCAATGGAATGCCTGCTGACAATCTTCAAAATAGACCAGCAATTTGAGGATGGTGCAGCCCGAAAAGGGCTGTTTGTTTTATTCGATATGCTGGGTGGTGAGAATGCGGCTGTGCAGAAATATCGCCGTAAGTTATTTACGCTGTTACATTAATGTTACCCTGTAAGTTAGCGGTATAAAGCAATATTAAGCATTTTCATTTAATGAGGATAAAAGACTAATGAAATTAGAATCACTAGCACTACATCACGGTTACGAATCAGAGGCCACAACCAAGGCTGCGGCCGTCCCTATCTATCAAACCAGTTCATATACTTTCGATAACACACAACATGGTGCTGACCTGTTTGACCTGAAGGTACCGGGCAACATTTACACTCGAATCATGAACCCAACTACAGATGTGCTGGAGCAACGCCTTGCGGCAATGGAAGGTGGCATTGCGGGGCTGGCCGTGGCGTCTGGTATGGCTGCTATTACTTATGCCATCCAATGTATTTGTCAGGTGGGCGACAATATCATCAGTACCAGCCAGCTTTATGGTGGTACTTATAATCTATTCGCTCATTCATTACCCAAACAAGGAATAGAGGTTCGTTTACTGCCAGCCGATGATTTCGACGGTTTTGAGAAAGCGATCGATAGTAAAACCAAAGCGATCTTTTGCGAGTCTATCGGTAATCCAGCGGGAAACATTGTAGACATCGAAAAACTGGCTGAAATCGCTCATCGGCATGGTATTCCCGTCATTGTCGATAATACGGTGGCGACCCCTTACCTATGCCAGGCATTCGAAAAAGGTGCCGACATTATTGTTCACTCGCTGACCAAATATATTGGTGGTCATGGTACTTCAATTGGTGGTGTGATCATTGATTCAGGTAAGTTTGACTGGGTGGCTAATAAAGAGCGTTTCCCTTTACTGAATGAACCAGACCCTTCTTACCACGGCGTGGTCTATACCGAGGCGCTTGGGGCTGCTGCTTATATTGGTCGATGTAGAGTCGTACCTTTACGAAACACAGGTGCCGCTATCTCCCCAATGAATTCGTTTCAAATATTACAGGGGTTAGAAACACTCGGCTTACGTATGGAAAGACATTGCGAGAATGCGGAGAAGCTTGCTCAGTATTTGGACACTCATGACAAAGTCGCCTGGGTTAATTACGCAACACTGGCCGACAGCCCTTATAAGGCTATGTCGAAAAAAATCACAGGCGGCAAGGCATCTGGCATTCTCAGCTTTGGAATTGTGGGCGGTGCCGTAGCAGGTGGACAATTTATCGATGCATTACAAATGATTTTGCGTCTGGTCAACATTGGTGATGCCAAGTCGCTCGCCTGCCACCCTGCGTCAACCACACACAGACAGTTGGATGAAACTGAGTTGGCAGCCGCTGGCGTGAGTACTGACCTAGTGCGGATATCGGTTGGTATCGAGAATATAGACGACATCATCGCTGATGTGAGCCAAGCATTGGAATGCGTGTCTGTTTAGTATCTAGATAGACGCACTAGGAGCCTGTCCGACATAGGTAATCGTAGCGAGGGAAAGTCATTTTGAGGCAGATTTTCTGAACGAATGAGGCGAATAGTTGTTCTATTCACTGAATTGGATCGGGAGATCTGGCCGAAATGAGTTTGCCGCACGACTACATGGATGTAGCGGTTCGGCGCCCCGAAGGTGGAACAATGCATTGTTACATGGATGTAACTAATTAGAACAACGCAGGAGCAGTTGTCGAGTAGATTTATCCTTTGTCGGACAGGCTCTTAGCTAGTTAGCGATATATTTCGTTGCTAGCTAGACTCTTGCTTTAATCAATCGTCAGGTAAAGTTGCTTCGGTTCATTCGTATTAGCAAAACCAAAATTATTTTTTCCTGACCTTTTTACTTCATACATGGCCTTATCAGCCGCATGCATTAACTCTTCTGAAGTGGCTCCATCCTCTGGGTACAGAGCGATTCCGATACTAGCACTTACCACCACTTCGTTTTGATCGATCAAAACCGGTTGAGAGACTTTCTTAATAATATTGGCGGCAATTTTTTTTACGTCCGATATTTTTGATAAGTCTGACTGGATGATAATAAATTCATCCCCGCCAATTCTTGCAATTGTATCAATTTCGCGCATTTCCCGTTGAATACGTTTTGCCGTGGCAATTAATACCTGATCGCCACCCTCATGCCCCAGTGTATCATTTACTTTTTTAAATCCATCAAGGTCAAGAAACATGACCGCAATTATCTGGGTACTTCTGCGGGCGGCAGCTAACAAACGTTCGAGCCTATCTTTGCACAATCGAAGGCTGGGCAGTCCGGTCAAGGCATCATGGTTTGCTAAGAATTCAAGCTCGGTTTCAACTTTTTTCCGTTCTTCGATTTGCTCTTCGAGTTGTTTGACGGTGTTACTTAACTCTTGGGTACGCTCGAGCACCTGTTGCTCTAGCGTGTCTCTGGATTGAAGTAATGCTTTTTCGGTATTTTTTTTCTCGGTAATATCTTGTATAACACCGACCGTTTGCTCAACAATACCGCCGTTCGTCAAGAATGCTTTGCCCATCTCTTTTACCCAACGCACCTTACCATCAGCGTGTACTATTCGATATTCTACCTGCCAAGTATCTTTGTTAATGAAGAAATTGGCATAAGCTTCTTTAACATATTCACGATCATCCTCATATACACGACCAAGATCCCAGCCTGCTGTTGTCGAGCTTAAAACTAAATCAGCCTCATCGACACCGAGTATGCGGCCCAAACCAGGACTCACAAATAAATACTGTTCTTCTAATTCATCATAAACAAAGCGGCCGATATCGGTGATTGCCTCCGCCTGATTGGCCAACGTATCTTTGAACAATAACTCCTGCTCAATCTTTTTTTGATTGGTAATATCCCTGACCAGCCCAATAGATTGCTCTACTCCAGATGCCCCCCATTTAAACGCTTTACCTATTTCAAGAATCCAGCACAAATCCCCGTTTGGCTTTAACAATCGATACTCGATTTTCCACTCCGGCTGCTTATTTAGATCCTGCTCACAAGATTCTCTCACTAAAGCTTGGTCTTCTTCGTAAACCAGACCAATATAATCACTCTTGGTGACTATTTTTTCGCAGTAGGTATCAATATCTAACCCTACAATTCTAGCTTGACCCGGGCTAATAAAAATATTCCTGTCCATTTTTTCATCAAACAGGAAATAGCCAATGTCGGCTATTTCCTCAACTTCTGACACAATGAACGCATTGAACCTAAGTGCCTGTTCGCGGTTCACTCGCACAGTAATATCCTGTATCACCCCCAGTGTTTGTGAGACTTTTCCATCTTTGACCTGTCGCGCCTTATTCAGCTCCCCAATCCAGCGGATTTGGCCATTACTACGAATAACTCTATATTCGATGGCACACTCACCAGCAGTATTTAAATAGCGGTCATATTCGGCCTGCACTCGCTCGCGATCATCAGGGTGGATGTCCGATAGATCATCTTCAAGGCAGTTAACTTTTGCCATATAGGCTTCGACAGTCGAGTCATTGATGCGCGCAAAACCTTCGCTAATATAAGTATATCTTTCGCTCAGCTCGTCAAAGATATAATGACCAATATCGGTTATCGCCTCCGCTTGCTGAGCTAGCTCATCCCGATAGACGAGGCTACGTTTTCGTTTTACCTGCTCAGTAATGTCTTGCAAAATACCAAAAGAGCACTTTCCGACTTTGCCGAGGTCTTTTGCAACAATGCCAACTTCACGAAGGTGCTTAATGGTATTGTCTTCGAGCTGAATACGGAATCTGATATCTATTAATCCGGTATCGGACATACCATCGACTGCCTGCGAATAGTACTCAACATCATCAGGATGTATTCGCTTCAGAAAGTCATCCCAGCAGCTTTGTGAATCCATTACCTGGGGCACAGTCATACCAAAAATTCGCGCATATTCTATTGAACAGGATTTCAGGCACTCTTCATCCCAGCTCCATTCATAGTGACCTGTTTGCGTTAGGCTCTCTGTTGTATCTATCACCTTCTCTAGATCACATAACCTTTCCAGCGCTGTGGCCAGGTCGAGTTGAGAATCTATGTGGGCCAGCGAGCCAGTCATACCTAATACTCTCCTTGGCGGTTTTCGAGCGAAAATTGAATTGACATCATATGGTTACTTTTCTACCCACTCAGTATAGCCGAAAAACCTGTTTTACCTATGTTGGCTTCGCTACTTAAGAATAGTCATTATGCATTAACCGCGAGGGTGGTGTTTGGCATGCAATGTTTGCAATCGCGCTTGCGCTATATGCGTATAGATCTGAGTAGTCGATAGACTACTGTGACCGAGCAGCATTTGAACTGTGCGTAAGTCAGCACCGTGATTAAGTAGGTGAGTCGCAAATGCATGGCGTAATGAGTGCGGTGAATAGTTAGTTTTAATACCAGCAACCAGCAGGTGTTTTTTGATATTTTGCCAAAACGCCTGTCGAGTGATCGCACTAGCTCGGCTCGACAAAAATAGGGCATCACTCGACACCTTCGAACTAGCCAACAAGGGTCGTGCTTGTTTGAGGTAAAGCGCAATCCAGTGCAATGCCTCTTCTCCAACGGGAATCACTCGTTCTTTATTGCCCTTTCCGGTGAGTCTGACCAATCCCAAATTCATGTTGATTTGATTTAGGACTAAAGAAACCAGTTCACTCACGCGTAATCCAGAGCTATACATCACTTCGAGCATACAGCGATCGCGTAATCCAAAACTACTATCGATGTCCGGAGCTTCTAACAATCGATTCACGTCCTTCTCGGTCAACGTATCAGGTAATAGTTGTTGTATTTTAGGTGTACTGATTAAAGCACTCGGATTGTCTGCGCGATCGCCACATCGCACAAGATGACGATAATATTGTTTCAAAGTAGACAACATGCGAGCATTCGAGCGCGCGGACAAACCACGCTCAAATCGAAAAGCAAGGTATGACTGTATATCGATTTGTTTAGCCCGCTTTAGCTTTCTATTAGATGCTACCAACCAAATTGAAAACTGTTTTAAGTCTTGCTGATAGGCAGAAAGCGTTAAAGTAGCCAAACCCTTCTGTGCCCAAATCGTATCGATGAAATGGTCTATGGAGGGATCGAGTTCAGTTTTATTGTTTGTCTGTTTCACCGAGCAAGCGGTTCAAGTTGATTAAAATTGGACACCCCGTTCATTCTGAACATAGCCACTCCTGCGCATCCTCGATAACTGCTCCTGCATCGCCTCGTGGCGCCTACTTTTGGTATTCTACTAAAGCCCATCTATGAGCTTAATGCTCCCAAGAGTAACATATGACCGCTACGGATGGCGGAGGTGCCGTTTTGGAGGAGAGAAAAACGGCCCGTTCATCCTGAACATCGTCACTCCTGCGCATCCATGCGCCCGTGACATACCGTTCATCCTGAACATCGTCACTCCTGCGCATCCATGCGCCCGTGACATACCGTTCATCCTGAACATAAAAAAGGCACTGTCAAAGTGCCTTTGGAAATAACGTTAGCCAAATAGACCTCTACTTTGCTTTCATCTTTTTCTTTAATTTCTTCTTCTTAGTTGCCAAAGATTTTTCTAACGCAGCGTTGGCTTTTTTATCCCACTTACGTAGAAACTTATTTGCAGCAGCCTCTCGTTGACTGGCTAACAGAGCGGCGGCACTTTCTCTTTTCTTATTTGATTTAATCTCAGCTTTCAGATCAGCAAGTTCTTGATTAAGCTCGGCTACATTTTCTTTTAGTGCTTTTACTTTAGCAACAGCGGGAGATGCACTGACAGCGGCTTTCACTTTTTTCTTTGCCGCGCCTTTCTTTTTCAACTTTGGCTTTTTCAGTACTGGCTTCGCAGCCTTCTTTTTCACTGCTGGTTTAGCCGGCTTATTTTTCGCCACTGGTTTAGCAGCCTTATTTTTCACTGCTGGTTTAACTGCCTTTTTCTTTACAACCACTTTGCTAGCCGTTGCCTTTTTCTTAGCCGTTTTTGCCTTTACAGGCTTCGCAAGGCTTATATCGTTTTCGTCAGTCGCCATCGTTAGATCTCCACAAGTTATAAGTACAGCAAACATTATAAAAACCATTTGCAGTTTTACAATAGCACAACAATATTAATTTATTGTTGATAGTTTCGATATTGGGCTTAATATGCTGTTCTTTCTAAATATTTATTTCTGACAACGAGCTTACTAATGCCAGACAGCTTACACAGCAACTGCCCGCCCGCGAGTTTAATCAAGCAACTAGCCGCTATGGTCTATGACAGCTTATTAATCATCGCGATACTATTTATTTCGACAGCAATTGCCCTCATATTTAATGATGGAAATGCAATCGAATCGAGCCCTGTTTTTAGCTTTTATTTGCTGCTGATCATTTTTATTTTTTATAGCTGGTTCTGGAGTAAATCGGGGCAGACTCTCGGCATGCGTGTCTGGAAAATTCGTATCGTCTCAGAATTTGGTGGGAATCCAAGCTGGTCAATTTGCTTTTTGCGCTTATTCTCAGCCATCATTTTTCCTATGGCTTTCTGGGGGATCAATTACATCTTTAGCCTTTTTGAAGACAACAACATTATTATGAGCATTACCTTAATAGTATTTCTGCTGGGCTACCTTTGGCGTTTATTCAAGCCTTACACGTGGCACGACAAAATGAGTCAGACCAGTATTATCAATGTCTCAGCACTCGCTAAGGAACATCAGTAACTACGCAGATTTTTTACTATGTAATTGCTTTCTATATAATAAGTAAATAGCCAGCATAAAAAATAATAAGGTAGGTACGATAGCATTTAACATGGGCAGTAGGTTGATTTGAACACCAAACTGAGTGATTAATGGACTGACTACGACATAACTAAGACCTAACAAAATGCCCGTAATCAACCGTTTCCCGGTATTCCCCTGACGCTGCGAACCTAGCACAAA
This sequence comes from Polaribacter sp., assembly GCA_047615545.1. Classification (GTDB taxonomy): domain Bacteria; phylum Pseudomonadota; class Gammaproteobacteria. Next base: position 16,903 of record JBLHID010000025.1, on the reverse strand, counting down.
GGGCACAGCCAAAAGACACATCACAATCACTGTCAATGGTGCCAGCACCTTTTGCCAGAAGATTAAACTCTCGACTGAATCATCACGATTATTTTTAACTAAAAATAGTTGATAGTCGTACAAATCAGCGGTCGACATTTGTCTCGGATCGACCAACAAAGCATCAAGCAATTTGTTCGAAATTTTTCCCGTATAAATCAATTCATCAAAATCTTCGGTTTGAACTGAGTCAGGCCCAAACTGCACAGAATGAACTTTCTCTAATCGCCACTTATTTTTTATTTGAGTCGCTGTTTCAGCAGTCAATGTTCGAAATAGCCCTCCATATTCATCCAGTTGATATATTTCTATCCCCTCTGCCCGTCCACCAGGCATAAGAACCTTAATATGGATCACCTGATTGGAATCTTTCACCCACACGCCCTTTTTTCCAATTAATGTAGGCGTATTACTGATTGCGGATGACCGAATTGCGCGCTTGGTTGCGTCACTTGTTGGGACAATCACGTCAGCAATCACAAATGTTAAAAACGCCAACAACGTGGCAGACAAAATAACCGAACGTAACAACCCTGCAACCGATACCCCAGCCGCCTGCATCGCAATTATTTCGCTGCTACTTGCCAGGCTACCCAAACTGAGAATAGTGCCAATCAAAACTGCCAGCGGCATATATTCAACTGCCGTACTCGGTATGTGTAAAACGACATATTTGATGACATACCCCATGCTGTAATAACCGCGCCCGATATCATCCAGCTCACCAATGAAAGTAAAAAATAGGCTAATGCTAACCAATATCAATAACGTTAAAAAGGTTCCCTGTGTAATGGTGCGCAAAATGTAACGACCCAAAATCATCAGCTTGGTCTCCTTCTAGGTAATAGCGAACCTCGATTTCTTTTCACTAACAATATGACAGTCAAGCCTATAAAAACTAAATGAATCCACCAAAAATTAAGCACTAAAGGAATGTTACCTTGTTCGAGCTGAGTTCGCCCAAAGGCCATCAAATTGAGGTAAGCAACGTAAACCAACAACGCATAACCAATTTTCCCAAACTGACCTTTTCTGGGGGCGATATAGGAAAGTGGTACCGCCAATAGCGCTAACACTAATAAGATTATGGGTATCGAAATGCGCCACCATAACTCTACTTCGTCTTTAATTTTGGTTGATTGCCAGAGCATTGTCGGTGATTTTTCCCATTCAGTGATTCTATGTGGATTACCAGCCGCTTGCTTGGCTATAAGAATACCGTGCTGTTCAAACTGTATGATTTTGACATTCTTTTTCCCTGGCTCTAACTCGGTTCTTTCACCTGGGCCAACCACCAAAAATAGGTCGCCCGTGACTTCGTCTGTTTGTTGTCGTCCTGATTTTGCTGTTTCTAAAGCCATCATACTTGGTGTCGACTGACTGATTATGACGTTATCTAACGCTTGCTTGTCGTCGCTAATCGACTCCATAAAAAAGACATAAGCACCGTCTTTACTTTGATTAAATTGACCCGCCCTTATCTGGTCGAATTCATGTACATCTTTATTCTCAGAAACGATGACCTGGACATTGCGCTGGACTGTTGAATTCAGCCAAATGCTGGTGAATGCATTAAGCGCAAACACTGGTAAAATAACTAAGAGTATCGGCTTGTAAAATTGCCAGTAGCCCATGCCACAGGCGTTCATGACAACAATTTCATGGTCCTTATATAACCGACCAAAAGCGAATACGATGCCTAGAAAAAAGCCGACCGGTAACAGTAAGGAAAATATATTAACTGCCTGACTCAGTAACGCAGGCCAAAGTGCCTGCTGTGGAATCTCGCCATCAGCAATGTCAGCCAACAGCCGACCCAACGCATTACTCATCAAAATAATGAATAGTATGAGCACTGTCGCGCAACTGCTTTTTAGAATTTCCAAACTGAGATAGCGGGTAATAATATTTGGCATAAAAGAAATTACGATGGACTTGATGTTAGCTGGCCGGGTTAGTTATCAATCTTTCGTTGTCAAACTTTCGCTATCTAACTATTCAGTGAAATAAATACTCGGTAGAGTATGTGCCAAGTGAATAAACCCAGCCCAGAATAATCCTTCAAAATAGCGAGTTTGGACTGGTTTTTTTCTCGACTTCACGTATCTTATCGCGTTATCGACATCATCAACACTGGAATATCTATGAATTTCAATTTAAAAACTGGCTCGATTGAAAAGCAACGCAGCGCATGTTTGGTCATCGCGGTGTCACAGCCACGAAAGTTATCGCAGGCAGGACAAGCAATCGACAAGGCTAGTGATGGATTTCTGTCAAAAATTATTAGCCAAGGCGACATGGATGGCAAAGTCGGTCAGTCGTTATTATTGCACAACGTGGCAGGCACACTGGCTGATCGAGTTTTACTGATTGGTATCGGTAAAGAAGCCGATTTAAACGAGCGATCTTTCAGTCGCGTAATCGCCAGTTTACAAAGTGCGCTGGCCAATTCAGGTGCGACCGATGCTCACAGTTGTCTGAGCGACATAGCTGTCGGCAGCCATGGCATCGAATGGAATATTCGCCACACAGTGATGAAGCTAAGCAACGGCGAATATAAATTCGATCAAATGAAAAGCATCAAGGCTGAAAAGAAAAAAGGCTTAAAGAAATTCACCATCCATCTATCAAGCCGCAGTAGCCTGAAAAAAGCCGAGATAGCAGTCGCTCAGGGAATCGCCATTAGCGAAGGAATGGACATGGCTCGTGACCTAGGTAATTTGCCTGGCAATGTCTGCACACCTAGCTACATCGCCAAACAGGCAAAGTTGTTAGCCAAAGGCAACAAGCTGTTAACGGTTAAAGTCCTTGAAGAAGCCGATATGCGAAAGCTAAAAATGGGTTCACTTTTATCCGTAGGTATGGGCAGCCGTGAGCCGGCCAAACTAGTATCACTCGAATATAAAGGCGGCAAAGCAAAAGATAAGCCTATCGTGCTTGTCGGCAAAGGCGTCACGTTTGATACAGGCGGCATATCATTAAAGGGTGGTGCCGGCATGGATGAAATGAAATATGACATGTGTGGTGCAGCATCCGTACTCGGCACCATCAGTGCCATCGCCAAACTTAACCTAGCCGTGAATGTTGTTGGCATCGTTCCGACCACTGAAAATATGCCCGATGGTCTCGCGACCAAACCTGGTGACATTGTTACTAGCATGTCTGGGCTAACCATCGAAGTGCTTAATACCGACGCCGAAGGTCGGCTCATTTTGTGTGATGCACTAACCTACGCGGAGAAATTTAACCCTCGTTATGTTATCGACATTGCCACCCTAACGGGTGCCTGTATTGTCGCCTTAGGCAAAGTGCCTTCTGCGGTTCTTGGCAATGACGAAACACTGATCAATAGCCTGATAGCCTCTGGCAAAACGATTGAAGACAAATTATGGGAACTACCATTGTGGGACGAATATCAAGAACAACTAGATAGTAACTTTGCCGACATCGCGAATATAGGTGGCCGAGACGCAGGCACGATTACAGCAGCCTGCTTTCTGTCGCGATTCGCTAAAAATTATAAATGGGCCCATCTCGATATTGCAGGCACTGCCTGGAAATCGGGCGCAGAGAAAGGCGCCACTGGTCGTCCTGTTCCACTGCTAACTCAGTTTATCCTTGATCATTGTTAGTTAGTCACCGCTAAAGCCTGATACCACTCGCTATGACACGCATAGATTTCTATCAGCTGAACCCGCAACAACACAACCAGGATCGTGTTGTTTGCCAACTATGCCAAAAGGCTTACGACAGTAATCAAAAAACGTTATTGTTAACGCAAAATCCACAGCAAACAGCACACCTCGATCAGCAACTATGGATATTCAATGACGACAGTTTTATTCCGCATGATATCCATGTTGACGCTGAGCCTAATATCTTCCTGTCGCCGATACTGATCCATGACCAACCCGACCCACAAGGTGAACGCCAGCTGTTGATCAACCTATCGTCAACTATTCCGGCTTATTTCGCTCAATTCGAAAGGGTCATCGAATTGGTCACCGAAGACAATAAACAAAGCGCTCGCGAGCATTACAGTTTTTATAAAGAACGCGGCTACCCGCTTCATCACCATACGCTTTAGTTTGATATCACTCGCTTATGCTGAAAAACGACACCATTCCAGTTCTCACCGATCTAATCGAAAAAGGTAACGAGATAGAATTATCTGATTCGATACTTGATATTGAGCAAGATCCGATCCTCAATGCAGAGGATCTTAAAGATCTGCCAATTGATGCCCGCGAATTCGGATTTGATGAACAACCCTCGCCTGACCCTTTAAATCAAAATCGTGCCTTAGAACAAAAAATTCGTGGAATTCTCGACGAGCACATGGAACTGGCCTGGCAGGAAATCGAACTGGCCATCCAACAGATTAAAAAATAACAAAACACAAACACATAGCCATTGAGTAAGGCTCAGGTGCTTCGAGCGGATGTACAACTACTAGGTGACAAAGTTGTCGATCTGACAGCCGAATAAACAAGCCTGAATACCTAGACCTGAATTTTCAGTGTGACCAATGCGATTATTTGCCTAAAAATTCCACATAGAGGCCAGATAAAGTCATCCCGGCAACCATTGCAACGACAAACAATATCCCATCAATCTGAAAGTAACTTAGCGCCGCAATTGCAGGACCGGGGCAATAACCGTATACACCCCAACCTAAACCGAATATTACAGCCCCACCGATCAATCGAAAATCGATACTAGTTGCATTCGGCAAGTGAAATTTGACATCGAACAGTGGCTTCGCTCGACTCAGAATAAACCGAAAAGAGATGATGGTAACCAGTACAGCCGACGCCATTACAAACAACAGGTCTGCCTGCCACTCTCCAAAAAAATCAAGAAAACCCTGCACCTTCTGCGTCGATGTCATACCCGATGCAGCAAGGCCTGCCCCAAAAACAATGCCGCTCAACAACGCTGACAATACCCTCATAGAAATGGCCTTCGTAGAAACGGCGTTCACAGTAAATGTCTCATAACAGTGACTGTCGCTATCCCAAACAACATAAAAATAATCGTCGCTACCAACGATCGAACAGACAACCGACCAATACCACAAACACCGTGACCACTTGTGCAACCGCTCCCGAGCTTGACGCCAAATCCAACCAGCAGCCCGCCTAGAATGGCTTGCATTGTCGAACCATCACTAACTGGGAATTCGGCACCAGAAATCAAATGAAACAAATACGCACCCAATGGCAAACCGACAACAAAGGCGATCCGCCAAAGTGAACCTCGATTTTCGGTAATAGCACCCCAAAAAATTCCGCTAACACCGGCAATGCGACCATTCAACAGCATCATGAGGGTGGCAGAAATACCGATCAGTAATCCTCCCATAATAGGATTGGCGTAAGCTTCCAACATAATATTTCCTAGTCAACGTGAGTAGCATCGAAGATTACACTATAGACGTCTGTATTCAACTCAATCAGTGTGCAGCTTTATGGCTCATTGTGCTGCCAAACTGCTAACTATAGTGACCAGTTGGTGCTGAATTTCGTCATTCGTGATTCGAGCAGATTCAACATCGAAGTTATCGTAGAAACTAGGCACCGACAAACTGCCTTTCAAATCACCCTTGAAAAATGGTGCCGAGGTTGTCGCTGCAGCGAGCACATTCGAACCGCCACTGGGGCCAGGAGAAGTTGCCAGCATCACCATCGGCTTGTTCTGAAACACTTTAGGATTAACGCGTGAAGCCCAATCAAACAAATTTTTGTAGGCAGCGGAGTAAGAACCATTGTGTTCTGCAAAAGAAATCATAAGCGCATCACTGGCCGCTATCTTGTCGAGAAATAGCTGAGCGAGCGCAGGCTGTCCAATTTCAACTTCTTTATCTTCGCTGAATAGTGGTAACTCATAGTCGTTTAAATCTAGCACCTCGACATTGACGTTCCCACCATTGGGGATGTCTACCAAGCCGGCAGCATAGGTTACCAATTGCTTGTTAATCGACTTTTTACTGCTACTGGCAGCGAATGCTAATACGTTCATACGATTGTTCTCTGTTAATTCAAAAATTTAATTGCGAACCTAGGCGAAAGTGTAGATGATTACTAGGCTAGTATAAACGCAACAACTAGAAAAACATTGTTTCCCTAGTGGAATAAATACTTGGAATAGTTCTAGCTTTGTACAAAATAAACAAACGGACGGAAGGCTCGAGGAAAACGAAAATGAACTCTTTTTTAGCGACAAACCTACCCATTATTCAAGCGCCTATGGCCGGCGTTCAGGACAGCAAACTGACGATTGCAGTCTCTGCCGCCGGAGGCCTAGGATCCCTACCTTGTGCGCTGCTGAGTATTAATGAGCTTCGAGCCGAACTGAACGCAGTAACACAACAAAGCGATAAACCCTTCAGCGCAAATTTTTTCTGCCACCAGCCACCAGAGATCAACCCTGACCGTGAAGCAAAGTGGCGAGCGGAACTCAAACCCTATTTTGCCGAGTTTGCTATTAATGTCGACAGCATCCCAACAGGCGTAAAGTGGGAGCCATTTAATCATCAAATGGCTGACGTGCTAGAGGATTACAAACCAGCTGTAATCAGTTTTCATTTTGGCTTACCGTCAGCCGACTTGGTAAAACGTGTCAAAAGTTGGGGTTCAACTATTATTGCTTCGGCGACCACGGTGGCAGAAGCACAATGGCTGGAAGCGAACGGTGCCGACGGTATTATTGCGCAGGGTCTGGAAGCCGGTGGCCATCGCGGCATGTTCCTGTCGGAAGACTTAACCACCCAGGTCGGTACGTTTTGTTTGCTACCGCAAATTGTTAAAAACGTAAAACTACCCGTCATCGCTGCGGGTGGTATTGCCGATGCTGCTGGTGTGGCTGTTGCCATATCACTTGGCGCAAGCGCGGTTCAGGTCGGCACGGCATATTTACTCTGTACTGAAACTAACACTACCCAGATACACCGCACAGCAATTAAAAGTGAGGCATCACGGCACACTGCAATTACCAACCTTTTTTCTGGACGACCAGCTCGTAGTATTGTTAACCGCATCATGCGAGAAATTGGTCCAATCAGCCAAAACACCTCGGCATTCCCACTGGCATTAACGGCTATTAGTGCAGTAAAAAAACAGGCTGAGAGCGAAGGCATTCGAGACTTTTCATCTTTGTGGTGTGGACAAAATGCTACGGGTTGCAGGGAAGTCTCTGCGGCTGAGATGACAACGGCTCTAGCCGCCAAATTGTAGAACAGCTTTGGGGGCATGGCTTTTACGAAATCGTACATTCGTCATTCATTCTTGGGGGTGCCCTGTGTATAATCGCCGCCTACTTTTGACTGATTTGCATCACCATGGAAAAGACTTATAACCCGCAAGCTATCGAACAAACCTGGTATCAACACTGGGAAGATAAGGGTTATTTTAAAGCCCAAGGCCAAACTGATGCCGAAGGCAATCCTTATTGCATCGTCATCCCACCGCCTAATGTGACTGGCAGCCTGCACATGGGTCATGCGTTCCAAGACACCATCATGGACACACTCACCCGTTATCACCGTATGAAAGGTGACAATACCTTATGGCAACCAGGCACCGACCATGCCGGAATCGCGACCCAAATGGTGGTCGAACGTCAACTCAGTGCCGAAGGCAAAACCAGACATGATTTGGGCCGTGATGCATTCATCGACCGTATATGGAAGTGGAAGGAAGAATCCGGGGGCACCATTACCAAACAACTGCGCCGCATGGGTGCATCACCCGACTGGAGCCGCGAACGTTTCACGATGGACGATGGCTTATCAGAGGCAGTACAAAAAGTATTCATCAAACTCCACGACGAGAATTTAATTTATCGCGGCAAAAGACTCGTCAACTGGGACCCAGTTTTACACACCGCCGTGTCTGACCTTGAAGTAATTTCCGAAGAAGAAAACGGCCACCTCTGGCATATGCGTTATCCCATTGCTGGTGAAGATGGTTTTATCACAGTAGCGACCACTCGGCCCGAAACCATGCTCGGTGACTCGGCAGTCGCCATTCATCCTGATGACTCACGCTATGCACATCTGCTCGGTAAACGTATCGAATTACCGCTAACAGGCCGAACCATTCCTGTCATTGCCGATGATTATGTCGACCCAGAGTTTGGTTCGGGTTGCGTCAAAATAACACCCGCGCATGACTTTAATGATTACGAAATGGGTAAGCGACACGATCTCGAAATCATTAACATTCTGACTGACGATGCCAAGATCAATGATATCGCCCCTGAAAAGTATCAGGGCATGGATCGTTTTGTTGCACGCAAAGCCATCTTAAAAGACCTCGAAGCGCTTGGCTTAATCGAAAAAATCGTCGATCACAAACTGATGGTACCTAGAGGTGATCGGACCGGTTCAGTCATCGAACCTTATCTCACCGATCAATGGTATGTCCGGGTCGAGCCATTGGCAAAACCAGCTATCGAAGCGGTCAAGAATGGCAGCATTAAATTTGTACCCGAAAACTGGTCGAAAACTTATTTCAACTGGATGGATAATATTCAGGACTGGTGTATCTCACGCCAAATCTGGTGGGGGCATCGAATTCCTGCTTGGTACGACAATGACGGCAACATCTATGTCGCAGAAAATGTTGACGCCGTGCGGGTTAAATATGACCTGCCCGCAGACCTTGAGCTAACCCAAGATGAAGACGTGCTCGACACCTGGTTTTCATCCGCACTCTGGCCCTTTAGCACATTAGGCTGGCCCGATGGCAATGACGAAGCACTAAAAACTTTTTACCCAACCAGCGTTCTCGTGACTGGCTTCGACATCATCTTTTTCTGGGTCGCTCGTATGATCATGTTTGGCCTCAAGTTTATGGATGACGTACCTTTTAAGGAAGTCTACATTCATGGCCTAGTGCGTGATGCCGAAGGCAATAAAATGTCGAAGTCAAAAGGCAACGTGCTCGACCCAATCGACTTGATTGATGGTATTACACTGGATGCTCTGCTCGAAAAGCGCAGCCAAGGCTTAATGCAGCCGGAGATGGCGCCAAAGATAATTGCGGCCACTAAAAAACATTTTCCCGATGGCATCCCTGCGTTTGGCACCGATGCACTGCGCTTTACCTTTGCTGCTCTAGCCACCACCGGACGCGATATTCGTTTCGATCTGGGCCGTATCGAAGGCTACCGAAATTTTTGTAACAAGCTCTGGAACGCCACGCGTTATGTGCTGCAAAATGCTGAAGATCAAGACTGTACTGGCGGTGAAACATCGCTAGCTGATCAGTGGATTCTGGCTCGTCTACAACAAGTCATCTCCGACACCACGAAGCATATTGAGTCATATCGATTTGACCTAGTATCACGCGACCTATATGAATTTGTCTGGAATGACTACTGCGACTGGTATATCGAACTATCAAAACCCGTGCTTTATTCTGACCATTACAGCGCCGAACAAAAAGCTGCTGCGCGTCATACGTTGGTAAACGTACTCGAAACCATTCTACGATTACTGCACCCAATCATGCCCTATATCACCGAAGAGCTATGGCAACGAGTAGCGCCTCTGGCACAAGTGAATGAAGACACGATCATGTTATGCGCTTACCCAAAATCGGATGCCAGCCTAATCAATGAAGCCGTCATAACTGATCTTGAATGGGTCAAGCAATTCATCATGGGCGTGCGTCAAATCCGCTCCGAAATGGACATCAAGCCAGGCAAGCCATTACCGGTATTGTGTCAAAATGGTAGTGATCTGGACCAGAAACGTCTAGAGCAAAACAAAGCCTTATTAATGTCACTGGCAAAGCTCGAATCAATCGCCTGGCTTAACCCAGGCGAACAGGCTGCCGAATCAGCCACTTCACTCGTCGGCGACATGAGCCTATTAATTCCTCTCGCCGGACTCATCGACAAAGATGCAGAGCTTGCACGACTCAATAAAAACATCCAAAAACTCGAACAGGAAGCAAAGCGAATCGAGTCGAAGCTAGGCAATGAAGGTTTTGTTGCCAAAGCACCAGAGGCTGTCGTCAATAAAGAAAAGGAAAAGTTAGCGGAAGCTAAATCAGCCCTAGCCAGTTTTCAGGCTCAGGCGGATAAAATTAAATTATTGTAATCGATAGTTAGTAGGCCTATATCGTTGCAGACACTATGTCGCGATTACATTATCGCGACATATATAGGCACTATGGTGTCAGGTATCGATCGAAATCCAGAACTGTAGGGTGTCAATAGTGCAGCGTATTGCACCGCATGTCTCAATCAACTTCATCAAATCCAAAGCCAATACGGCTCTGGTCTTAACCCCCAAAATCATACTGCACATTACGCGCTGCGCTTATATGCCCTACAGCTCCAGTTATTGTCATACCGGCGCAGGCCAGTTTCCATTTAACACTAGTGAGTTCCTCACGATAGATTCAGCCCTGTGCGGAATGACGGTGTTTCCCCCTAACTTAATCATATTGGGCAATGTCCCATCAATACGTTTGCATGAATGTAAGCGGTGAGTCACGTCAGGAACCGAGACCGAGAATATCGCAGGGGCGATTAACGAGGCACTATTGTCGAGGTGCAGCATATGCTGACAATACCAATTAGTGTTATGCCAAACCATACGATCTTTGGGATTGAATAAGTGATAGAGACCCATGACCTTATGGATTCAAAACATTGAGTTTCTTTCTTAATATTTGATGCTAAGTGGATAATGGTATATTGGCAATTGAAGAGTGCCTGTCCTTTATTATGTTCTTTAGTGGTGATAAGACGGACTTTATTTAGAACGGCATTTTCGTCTGAAGTAACATGGTCTAAAAGATAGGCGGAAAACTGGATACCCGGTGGCCAGCAGGTATGGATTCAGCAACCTCAAAGAATTTTTTGATAATGCTTGCGTCGATACGATCTACTAGGCAGGTAATATGAGCTGTCGTATAGATGTCTGCGTCAGAAATAGGAATCGCTCTTAGATTAGGGTGAGGATTAAATTCAACATCAGAAACCACGCCTATGCCGATCCCTCTTTCTACTGCTAGCCAAACAGCCTCACGACTCCCCATTTCCATTATCGGACTGACGGTTATTCCATTCTCTTTCAATGCCCCTTCAAATGCTAGACGAGTTGTTGAACCCACTTCACGGTTTACAAATCGTTGACCTTGTAACTCGGCCAGTTTTATTTCGGACCTGTTTGCAAAAGGATGAGCCGTATTAACAAACACTACCACTGGGTGACGACTAAAAGGACGTGCATAAATAGCTGGATTATCTTCGGTGTGGGCGAGTACGGCAACATCAACTGAATAGTTGGTTAACAGGTCGACCATTTCCATTGAGTTCCCCAGAGTAACCGTCAAATTAATGCCTGGATGCTTTTGATTAAACATAGCGAGTATGCCAGTTGCATGGTAAGGCCCAACAGCTCCTACCCTTAAGTCACCCGTCAGAATGCCACCATAACTCAACAATAAATCGCGTGCTTCTTCTTCCTGTCTGAGTATTTTCAGACTAATACGAAACAAGGCTTTACCACAATCAGACAATTGTACCTTTCGTCCAATTCGGTGAAATAGATTGACGCCATAGAGCTCTTCCAGCGCTTTGATTTGAGTTGATATGGTTGACTGTCCAACATGTATGGCTGCTCCGGCAGCGGTGAAACTACCTTCTTTAGCGACAGCATGGAAAGATCGAAGTTGAGAATGGAGCATAATATCGCATCTATAAAATGAATGGTATTAATCGCATTTATGCATTTGTTAAATATTAATCGGTATGGGAATATTATGCCAGCAAGAAATTACATCTATCGGTATATCACTTTGAGATATGACCTGATCAAGCTTAAGGAGAATAATGAGTGTGGCAATTTAGCAACCCAGTGGAAATCATTTTTGGCATTGGGTCATTTGATTCTATTACAGATCTAATAAATGGACGTCCTTATTGTCTGGTCACTTATGATGAACCCTACTTTAACGGGCTGTGTGTAAAGTTGGTTGAGAAAGCAGGTCAACCAGAAGCTATCATCAACAACATTACTCCAAACCCAGATTTTGAAACACTCGCTGTGTCTTGTCAGCAGTTCGCTAAAAACGTCAGTAGTGATACTGTTATCATTGCACTCGGTGGTGGATCTGTTATCGACGCCGCTAAAGTATTAGCCTCTAGTAATAATGGATTTGAATCTGTTCGTCAATTCCTCGAAACAGGAAAGGGTGAAGAACATTTGGCTGCATACCCAATCATCGCTATTCCAACAACGGCCGGCACAGGGAGCGAAGTAACCTGTTGGGCGACGGTGTGGGATACGCAGGCACAGAAAAAATATTCGCTCGCTCGTGAAGTACTGTACCCAACTCATGCAGTGGTTGATCCAGAGCTCATGCTAGGGCTACCAAAAGCGTTTACTGTCAGTACCGGACTGGATGCGTTATCACACTCACTCGAAAGCCTCTGGAATCACAATAGTAATCCAGTGTCGGCCAATCACGCTGTTTTCGCTGCAATTGAAATATTGGCAACTTTAAAACAGTTAGCTGATGATCTACAAAATATTGATCTACGCTCTAGAGTCGCCAGAGCCAGTTTATTTGCTGGCTTGGCTTTCTCGAACACAAAAACAGCCCTAGCCCATTCAGTTTCTTATCCTATTACGCTCAAATATAAAATCCCACACGGACTGGCCTGCTCTTTCAGTTTGCCGATGGTGTTGGCTAGCGTGATTGGTGAGGACAAAGATTGTGATGCCAGCCTTCGCCGTATTTTTGGTGATGACCTTGATTTGGCAGTGAAAAGTCTTGACCATTTTATTAATAGCCTTGATGTCTCTACAAGAGCGTCAAGCTATGGAGTACAAAACGACGAATGGAAGGCATTGTTGACCGAAGCCTTAGCGGGAGAGAGAGGGAAGAACTTCATTGGCTCACACGACAGTGTAATGAAAAACCTAATTGTCTCTTAAATTAGTCAATCATAAAAAAATTACCCCGAGGATCTGAAATTTTCATGTAAACGAAAATAAATAGTTGTTTCACGTATCTAAAAACCAAAAAGAGGAGAGTAGAAATGCAAAGAAATAATTTGAAATTAACATCGCATTTACCAACATTAGGTAAACGTATCGTTGTAGGTGCTACCACATTAGTGGCAGCAATGGGCATTGGAATGATCACCAGTACCACGGCCTTAGGTGCATCTTGTGAAAACCCCGATAGCCTTACTTTTGCAATGATTCCAACCGAAGAATCAGTGGCAGAATTACAGCTCTATAAACCAGTCACCGAAAGACTGGCAAAGTTGACGGGTAAGAAGATCGAATTCTTTATGCCGACATCTTATGCTTCCGTTGTTGAGGGATTGCTGAGTAAATTTGTTGATGTTGCTGTACTGGGACCCTACTCCTATGTAATCGCTAATAGTAAAGACGAAGACATTGAAGTATTTGCTACCTATGCCAAAAAACCAGGGTATCTTCAAGAAGAAGGGCCTGGTTATAAAGGTGTATTGATTTCGAAAAAAGGGTCTGGCTTTAAGACAATTGAAGATTTAAAAGGAACACTGATTGGTTTAACCGACCCGGGTAGTACATCTGGAAATCTGGTGCCACGCGTAGTTTTTGCAAAGGTTGTGAATATGGATTTTGACGATTATTTTAAGAAAAGTGTTTATACCGGCTCACACGAGCTTTCCACCGTTGCCGTTCATCAGGGTAAAGTCGATGCCGCATTCGTTGCCTCGCACCGTTTCGATAATGTTGTGGCGAAAGGCGATGTGAAACTTAACGATTTCAATATAATCTGGTCATCACCTGCAATTCCACAGGATCCATTTGTTTACCGTAGCCCACTTTGTGAAGATATCAAAGCTAGCATTCGTGAAACATTTTTGGGGCTGAAAGATGACCCATCAGCAAAAGCATTCCTTGATAATGTTAAATCAAATACATTTGTCTCAATGACATCTGAAGATTACGATGTCATTCGTGATCTTAAAAAAGCGAAAGACGCAAAATAGGCGGTTCTTGACTTTGGGTTGCGCTGCGACAAAGCATTTTGATTGGGGCGCAACCTAAAGTCAGGTAACGGTGGATCACTGAAACCGCCCCAAGAATTCACTTGAGAACTTAATTAAAATGGCCATTCTTGAAGTTGACAATCTGAGATCGAAGTACACCTTTACTGGCCCCGAAATACTAAAGGGTATTAGTTTTGAGGTGGAAGAAGACGATTTTTTCGCAATCATCGGCCCTAGCGGCGCTGGAAAATCAACCCTAATTAGATGTATCAACCGACTAATTGAACCCAGCTCGGGCAGTATCATATTGCACGGCACCGATATGCTGTCGCTAAAAGCGGGTGAACTACGCCGAATGCGACGTCATATAGGCATGATTTTTCAAGAATTTAATCTGATAGATCGAATGTCAGTGATGGATAACGTGTTATCCGGTCGGTTAGGCTATGTTGGCCCAATACGAAGTATTTTCAGGGTATTTAAAAATAAAGATATCCAACGCGCTCTAGAACTGCTCGAACGGGTTGGTCTCAAGGATCATATTGATAAGCGTGCTGATCAACTATCTGGCGGGCAACGTCAGCGAGTGGGCATTGCACGAGCCTTAATGCAGGAGCCTAACCTCTTGTTACTGGATGAACCTACCTCAGCACTCGATCCAAAAATTTCTAGAGAAGTCATGGGATTGATTCGCACCATGGCAACAGAGCTTAAAGTGCCCGTCCTCTGTAATATTCACGATGTACAACTGGCGAAAGAATTCTGCAACAAAATCATTGGCCTGCAAGATGGCGTGAAGATGTTTGATGGCCCAACCGAGTCGCTTGATCAATCAAACCTCGATGAAATTTACGCGATGGAAGTCCTGTAACCAAAGGAGCCGATAAGATGCCACAATCTAGTTCAGTTTTGACCGTAGATGATATCGTCAGAGCTCGCCGTAAAAAACAGGCCGTCCAATTCAGTTTTTACCTGGTTTTAATCGGTCTCGTGTTATGGAGTATCCAAGCAACAATCATTGATGATACCGATTGGGACCGAATCGGTTCACTATCTGAAATCGGCAATTCTATTTCCCACTTTATTGGGATCGATTTTGAATTGATACCTGATCTGCTCGGGCCCACGATCGAAACGTTTATGATCGCTTGTATCGGAACGCTGCTTGGACTGGTTATCTGTATTCCAGCCATATGGTTTGGTGCGCTCAATGTCACACCCTTCAAACCAGTGACCTACCCAATTGCAAGAGTAGCAATGACGCTCAGTCGATCCATTCACGAAATTGTATGGGCGCTGATATTTGTGTCCGCAGTCGGACTAGGCGCGTTTGCCGGTATTCTAGCAATTGCTGCTCGCTCGCTCGGGTTCATTGCCAAAATGTCTGCAGAAGCGATTGAAAATATCGACGACAAGCCAGTTGAAGCAATACGCGCCATGGGCGGCAGTCAATTACAAGTCATGATATACGCCATTTTGCCGCAAGTAATGCCGGTGATATTGGGTATCGTCATCTTCGAATGGGAGATTAATATCCGCAGGTCTTCCATCTTAGGTCTAGTGGGTGCTGGCGGCCTTGGATTGGTGTTCTTCCGCCAAATGAATACGTTTAACTTTCCTGGTGTCACAACTGTAATTCTGGCCATTTTAGGCTTAATCCTGATTGGCGAGATTGCATCACATTTCGCCCGAAAGGCGATGATTTGATGCCCGTTTTTACTGCGAGAGACACTTATGACCAGGTCTGAAAAAGCACAGGACTTTTCCGCGCAAGGTGACAATGTTCATCGTGAGTGGCATCGATTCAAGTACCCCAGCTCGTTAATTAAGTACGGTATCTTTTTAGGGCTATTACTATTTTTCTCCTATTCGGTTCACTACCTTAATATACCGCTCGAAAGAATGTTGGGTATGTTTGGTCGTCTCGGTGATGTGCTGTCGAATCGGTATTATCCACCAGATCTCGAGTATATAGCCGACATGGACTACCTTGGCGCGATTATCGAAACCATTCAAATGGCTTATCTTGGAGCCTTGTTCGGCATCATAATGTCGGTATTTCTGGGATGGTTCTCAGCCTATAATGTCAGCCCGTCCCGAACATTCATCTACCCCGTTGCCCGCCTGTTCGCAATGGGCTGTCGCTCGGTACACGAAATGATTTGGGCCATTCTGTTTGTTACTATTCTGGGCTTTGGCATGTTGCCTGGTGTACTGGCATTAACCATGTTCTCTATTGGTTTTGCTGGCAAGCTGTTCGCCGAAGAAATTGAATCCGTTGATATGGGCCAGGTTGAAGCAATACGCGCCATGGGTGGTAGTCATCTACAAGTGTTTGTATTTGGTGTTTTCCCTCAGGTCCGTGTCGCCTTCACAGGTATTGCGATATACACTTGGGACGTCGCATTTCGCGCAGCGACAGTAGTAGGGTTTGTTGGCGCAGGCGGTATGGGATGGTACCTCAAGCGTAACGTGCAACAAATTGAAACCGAACGCACAGCCGCTATCTTAATTACAATCGTCATTCTGGTTGTAATTTCAGAGTTTGTTTCTGCATGGGCCAGAACAAGGGTGTCTAAAGCAAAGTAGTCGAACAATAAAGGACAGGCACTCTTCAAAACCACCGAATCTACAACCGAAATAAAATCGTCGGTGTCAGAAAATAAATAACAATACGCAATTAAAAATGGAATTTGAACTAAAAAACCGCTTGAAGAGTGCCTGTCATCTATTGTGTTTTTCTTCCTTAAAGAGGGTATTTTCCTTGTGAAACACGCTGTTTAAGCGCCAAATCATAAAGCGATTTGAGGCTTAAACTTATATAATCAATAAGATAGCATGGTCCGACCCCGGC
>JBLHID010000024.1:0-26538 GCA_047615545.1 Polaribacter sp. | reverse complement strand
GAGGTGGATAGTGACGTGGATACCGATCATGCGTGGTTCGAGTACTTCTTCTCGGGCGACCAGCAGTACACCGTTAAGAGCAATATTACGTTTAGAGCGCGTGCTGTTCGGGCTTTTTAACTATTTATCTATTTTTTTTAACCGCGAAGCGGTTGATTTTTTTGCTATGGCGTTGTATTACGACTTACCGGTATACCGAGATACATATCGCTTGGTTTTGAAAATATTCGAAGTGACGAAGGATTTCCCGAAGGAATACAAGTTCACTCTGGGGCAGGACATGAAGCGCGATGCCCTGCAATTGGTGAGCAGTATCTATCGGGCCTTTGGTGTGATCAAAATGGCTTCATGTAACGTTGTGGGTGGTTTTGCCAATGGAAACTATCGGCGTTCTTCGGAGCAAAAAAAACCAGGCTAGGCATTAGCAGAGTTTATGACGCCTCGCCTTAATTATCGTTTGCAGTTTGGTCATGGCTTATTACCATAAGCACCTGAGACAACCTTATCCATTAGTCCAGACTAAGCGCTGCAAAAGCAAACAGCGTTACATCAATTTTCAGAGTAAGTATTTTCGGAGTAAGTAATGTCATGTTAGACGGAATCACTTCACGCGATTTAAGTGAAAACATCAGCATAGCCAATATCACACGACAGTCCAACAGCTTGCAAATAAAATGGGGCGATGGTCAGTACGCTAGTTTTAATTTTCTCTGGTTGCGGGACAATTGTCCCACCGGTTTTCATGGAGATACCCATGAGCGCACCTTTGACCAGCTTTCAGTTAGCGCTGATATTCATCCGCTGAGCTTCGACTATGGCGACAGTCACTTACACATAGAATGGTCTGAAAATAACCACCACAGTCAATTTTGCCAGCATTGGTTGCGTCATCATGCCTATTCTGGCAGTTTTCGTCAGCGACCGAAATCTACTTATCAAAGTTGGGATAGTAATTTTCTCAACAGTATTCCAGAGGTCGAGAGTCAAACACTACTCAATGATGATCGTACGCTGTTTAAATGGATGACGGAGCTGGATCGTGATGGCCTGACTATGGTGCGTAATATGCCGACAACTGACGAAGCGGTTGTCGACGTAGCTGAGCGCATTGACTACCTGCGCCGAACTAATTTTGGCGTTACCTTCAATGTAATCTCAGTGCCGAATCCGATCAATCTGGCCTACACCGCAATGGCTTTACCCTTACATACCGACTTGGCAAATCAGGAAGTGCCGCCGGGTTATCAGTTCCTTCATTGCCTAGCTAACGAGAGTGAGGGAGGTGCCTCGATTTTCGTGGATAGCCTAAAAGTCCTCGAAGACCTGCGCGTCGAAAATCCTGACCACTTTCGATTGCTCAGTGAATACGCCATCCCATTTCGTTTCCATGATGACGAACATGACATCCGCCAATATCATCCCGTGATCAACCTGAATGCCTTCGGCGAAATTGTAGAGATTAAATACAATGCCCACCTAGCTGACACCTTCGATCTGCCCGAAGATATCATGCAAGACTACTACCTGGCCTACCGCAACCTAATGGGTGAATTTCGAAATCCCCGTTATACGATCAAACTGAAACTACAGGGCGGGGACATGGTAGTGTTTGACAATCGGCGGGTAATGCATGGTCGTGACGCCTTCGACTCGAGCAGTGGCATGCGCCATCTACGAGGCTGTTATGTTGATCGTACAGAGTTTCAGAGCCGATTACGGGTACTTGGCGAGCGTTTCGATACGGATCCTAAAAGCGCCTAGCGGCAAACGCCGAGTGCTGAGCGCTCTTATTATGGATTGTACGAGCGTGCTTTCATTATTACTGGGTAGTTCAAATTTTTCACTGATCATTAATGTTGATCTGATCAAACTCAGTTAGAATTGCCTGTCATTTTCCAATCGAATATTCACAATGCTTCAATTCAGACGATTAAAATTCACACTCATTGCTTCAAGTTTGATATTCACTAGTTTGATTTCAAGTGAGGTTAGCGCTGGCTGGTGGGATAATATTGTTTCCACTATTAAATCATCGGGTGGCGATGAAATCGTAAAGAAAGCTATTAATACTGGTTTGGGTAAGAGTGGTTTGAGTAACGATGATTTGAGTTTAGAGGATATTAGTAAAGCATTCAAACAGGCTCTGACTATAGGGTCTAAAAAAGTTGTTGCCAGGTTGGGGCAGGTTGATGGTTTCAATGCTGACCCATCCGCTCATATTCCCTTGCCTAAAAACCTCGTGAAAGTGAAAGATATTTTGAAGAAAGTTGGGTTATCAGGCTACGTTGATGAACTGGAATTAAAGTTGAATCGAGCAGCCGAAGCAGCCACACCTGTTGCCAAGCAATTGTTTATCGATTCGATTAGTGCTATGTCATTTGAAGATGTGAAAAGGATCTACGAAGGTCCCGAAGATTCAGCAACGCGTTTTTTCGAAACCAAAATGCGTCCTGCCCTGAGTTTAAAAATGCAGCCGATTATAGATAGTAGTTTGACTGAAGTGGGCGCTATTCAGGCTTATGACCAGATGCTAAAAAAATATAATGATCTGCCCTTTCTACCTGATATAAAAGCCGACCTATCCAAACATGTTATGGATAAAGGTATGACGGTTATCTTTCATTATATCGCACAGGAAGAGGCTGCTATAAGAAGTGACCCGGTAAAGCAAACCAGTGAGTTGTTGAAGAAAGTGTTTAGCGCTAAATAGTCATCACTTGATTGGTCGCCAAAAGACGGTAGGTCGCAATAAAGCTGGGTGTTGCACCGCATGTTTTAAAAACGTTTCCGATCACAAAAGTTTAATATGAAAAAATGGTATTAACTTTTAGTTCGTTATTATCCGTTGTTTGGCATGATTGATTGTTCCTGATCATAGCCTTCATTCGGCGCAATACACTACCCTATGATAATACGATATTGTCGGTAGACGGCTTTTATTTCCTAATCGTACAACTTCATAGCTACAGCGAGCAATGTCTGCCGTTTTTCTAGGTTAGGGTCCAGCTAACGCACCATAACGTTGCCCGTTAAGTTAGCCCCATTAATTCAGGCAACCATAAAACAATCCCAGGCATTGCTACCAGTGCGGCGATGGTCAAAGCGTCGGCTAGAAAGAATGGCATGACACCTCGGAATACATCCTGCACGCTGCACTCAGGTCTGACACCTGCTACGACAAAGCAGTTGAGGCCAATAGGTGGTGTGATTAAACAGAACTCGGCCATTTTAACGACGATAATGCCGAACCAGATCGAACAGCCAACACTGGATACACCAAATGCGGAGTCAGCTGCCGTTACCGCATCACCACCATTGAGTGCGATGACGGCGGGGTAAACCACGGGTAATGTGAGTAGCAACATGCCGATGGCATCCATAAACATGCCGAGTACGGCATAAGCCAATAGTATGAATACCAGGGTCATCATTGGGCTTTGGTCGAGGTTGGTAATCCAGTCAGAAAAAGCAGTGGGTAGATCAGCGAAGCCAAGGAAGCGAACATAGAGCAGCACGCCCCAGATAATGGTAAATATCATCACGGTTAACTTCGCCGTTTCCATTAACGCCCCTTTCAGTTCATTCCAACGCATGCCTTTTTTCAACGCTATGCATAATATGACAAAGGCACCGAGTGAACCGGCTTCGGTAGGTGTGCCAACACCACCATAAATACAAACGACGATGATGCCGATAACAAAGAAAATAGGAAACGCAGCAGGCAGAGACTCAAAGCGTTGAGCCCAGCTATAACCGGTGACAGGTGGGCCAAAATCTTTTCTGGTTTTAGCCATCAAAATTATCATGCTAGCATAGACTAGGGCAGAGAATGCACCCGGTAAGAAACCGGCCATGAGAAGTGCGCCAACATCCTGCTCGACGATAATGGCGTAAATAACCAGAATCGCAGAAGGTGGGATGAGTGAGGCCAGCGTGCCACTCGCTGCGACGACACCTGCGGCAAATCGTTTGTCATAACCTAGCTTTAACATTTCGGGGATTGCGATTCGAGCAAACACAGCTGAGGTTGCGACCGACGCCCCAGACACTGCCGCAAAGCCAGCCGCTGATAACACGGTGGCAACACCCATGCCACCGGGCAGCCAACCGACCCATCGTTTAGCAGCCTCAAACAGGGCGCGAGTCAGCCCAGCGTGATACGCCAGAAAGCCGATCAATATAAAAGTTGGGATTAGTGAAAGGGATAGGGTCGATACTTTTGAGTGGGGGATTGTGCCAGCCATTTTTATTGCGACTAATACGCCCTTATCGAATCCCATTTTCGCTGAGAATATCCATACCAGACCCATGAAACCCGCCATGGCTGCGGCAAAGGCAACACGGACACCAATGACGACGAGTAACAGCATTAGCCCGGTTACCCATAGGCCAATCGAAATTGAGTCCATTTGTCCCAATGTTTCGAACAGGCTCACTTTGTATTTCCCATCAGAGATTCGGCTTCTGCGGCCGCTACGGCAGCGGCATCTTCAATTAATGGTACAGCGATTGGGTTATCGCCACCATTTATCACGGCGCGACTATAGGCCCAGATTTGTAAAATTAAACGCAGCGCTAAAATACTTAGCGCAACAGGGACGACCAGTTTGGCGGGCCAGATTGGCAGATTGATATCCATCGACGAGTCGCCTATTTGGTAAGCACGAAGAAAGTGTAGAAAAGAACCATAAATCAGCACCAGGGTGACGCTCAACATTAAGATGACTGATACTAATTCGGTGACCCATAATGGCCGACCATGAATTTTTCCGACCAGCATATCCATTCGAATATGCCCACCTTCACGTTGTGTGTAGGCAATACCCAGGAAGGCAAAAAAGGCCATAGCCTGCTCGACCCAATCGATATAACCAGAGACGGGTAGCGTGAAAACCCAGCGCCCAAGTACATTGGCTGTCGCAAGGAATACGAGCAAAAAAATCACGATGCCCCCCGCCAAAGTGAGCACAGTTTCGAGCCGAAGGAACAATCTGTCGATTTTACTCAGATAACTATCGTCCTCTAGTACTCTATTGGAACTCGACATGGAACATTCTCCGGGCAGGGCTATGCCACCACACTACTTAAGCGTGTGGTGGCATAATTTTCAAAGTTTTCTTTCTTCTATTCTATTGATTGAATAGTTTTTGAGTGAAGTCGTATAGCGCTTTCGAGTCGAACTGATCGGCGTATTTTTTGATCCAGTCTTCACGAACCGATGCTGCCAATTTATCTAGCTCAGCTGTTTGAGCTGGTGAAAAAGTAACACTCACCAAATCAGCATCAGCAATTGCTGCTTCATACTTACTTGTGGCGTTAGTGTTGTAGTTGTCGACATAAAATGTAATTGCTTCATCTACCGAACCCAGTAGGGCCTGACGATTTGATTCACTTAATGCATTCAAGGCATCGGTATTAACAACTACTGGGCAGTTAGCAGAACCAAGATTTAAATTAGTTGAAGCCCATTTCCCCACTTTGTAAGTTTTGGTTGCAACGTGTGCATGCGGTGCAAATGTAGCTGCATCGATAACACCCGAGTCCATTGACTGACGAACTTCTGAGAAAGGTACACCCGTTTTTACGGCACCTAATTTACCCAATACACCCATGATACCGCCTGGACCCCGGACTCTCAGACCGCTGAACTCTGACAGTTTAGTCATTGGCTCTGATTTGCTAACAATGTTGTATTGCGGCATGGGTGTAGGCATTAAGATAGTTGCATTCCAGCGTGCGAGGTCCTTTATCACAATCGGGTTTTGATAGACCTTGGTATAAATTTCAGCTGAACGAGCGAGCGATACATCTTTAGCAAAAGGTAACTCTGTGACGGTGATGGTCGGGTTTTTATCGCTGTGATAAAACGAACAAAATTGGGCCATTTCGAAAGCACCAAATGAAATGCCGTCGAGGTTTTCTTTTGACTTTGAGAGCCCACCGTAAGAGATGTTTAGTTTAAATTCACCGTTAGTTTTGCTACTGACTAACTCAGCTAATTTTTCTACATTCTCGGTAAATGCTCGCTGTTTCCCCCAAAGTGAGACATTCCATTCTGTCGCTGCGTGAGCTTGTGTCGCTATCAAACTGACACCTATAGCGGATGTTAAAATTATATTTTTGATTTTCATAAATACTCCGGTTGTTGAACTCTGGTAATGATTCTAAAGTCTATTTCATTATTACTAATACGACTATTACTAATACAACTAGCGTGCCAGATCGTCTAAAGCTATATCTGGCACCATATTTCAGGAATACTCGAACTGCAATTCTTTGGTATTGAGCAATATAATTCCGATCATTTAATAATAATAGGAAAATTTATTCCTAATTTTGCTCGTTTCGCCACTTTTATCAAACAGAGTTCCAGTCAGTAAACCTATTTTTTATAATCTGAGGTGGTAATTTGAAACCGAGACGTTTTTTGATTGAAGGTTCGTCGTTCGAGTTTTAGGTCTTCAAGAACAGCTGAAACACTCCCATTGTGTTGACTTAGCTTGCTTCTAATCAGGTTTTCTTCATAGGCGTCAACTTGCTGCTTGAGTGACTTTTCTGAGTCCTCTATTTGGTCATTACCGGCAACAAGGGCATGATCAATATCTTTGCATCCATTGATGACAAAACGTGTTGCGACATTGATCAGTTCTCTGATATTGCCAGGCCAGTCATAGGTTAATAGCGCTTGTTCTGTTGTGTGAGTTAGAGGGCTGTATGTCACTGTAAAACTTGCGCAGTTTTTGCGAACAAAATACTCAAACAGAATCAGAATGTCTTCCGTACGTTGGCGCAAAGGTGGAATATGACATTCTCCAACCTGCAATCGAAAGTATAAATCTTGACGGAAACTAACATGGTTTCGTAAGTCTTCTTTGCTAGCAGAGATGATACGAAAATCGGTGTTTATTTCTTTGTTGCTGCCAAGGGGCGTTATTACACCATCTTGTAATACGCGTAATAACTTTGCTTGGATAGAGAACTGGAGACTTTCGATTTCATCGAGAAACAGGCTGCCGCCGTTGGCAAACTCCAGTTTACCGACTCGCGAACTAGAGGCATCGGTAAAAGCACCTTTTATATACCCGAATAGCTCTGCTTCTGCCAGGTGGTCGGGTATTGCGGCGCAGTTCAATGTAACGAATGGTCCTTTGCTACGGTCACTATAGTCGTGTAAACAACGCGCAACCAGTTCTTTACCTGTGCCTGTCTCGCCATAAATTAAAACAGGAATATCCATTGGCGAGAATCTAAGCAAATTCTGTTTGAGCTGCTTAATCATCGAGCAATGACCGATAATCCTGTTATCGATAGATTGGTGCTCTTCCAGTTTTTGTTTTGTCTGTAATAGAGATAGGCTAAGGAAACGGTTGTCTACAGCACGCTGAATACTCTTGAGGAGGCGATTAGTATCAACTGGTTTTTCGATAAAGTCGTAGACACCATATTTCATCGCTTCAACTGCGATTGTGATGTCACCATAACCCGTCATGAGGATGACTGGTATATTGGCATCGAGTGCGTTGACTTGTTTTGAAAACTCTAGTCCATCTCCGCCTGGCATACGAAGGTCGGTGATGATGACAACGGGTGATTGTGCTTTCAATGTTGCAAGCGCTGGCTTAGGAGAGTCAAATTCTTGAATATGTTGGTATTGTGTCGATAGTAAATCGACCATGTTTTCGCGTACGTCTTTATCGTCATCGATGACGATAATAGTGATTGATTGTTGGTTGATGTCAGATAATTGTGTCATGTTTTATTGGCCAATCTAATGCTTGCTTAAGCTAATCTTTGTCGAGTGGCAGGGTGATTGTGAACCTGGCGCCCTGTGACCGATTTTCGGCCACAATAGAGCCATGATATTCCTGAATTATCTCATAACAGATAGACAAACCAAGACCGAGCCCTTTGCCGATGTCTTTAGTGGTGAAGTAGGGGTCAAATAACTGTCCCATGACCCGTGAACTAATACCATCACCCTGATCTTCAATTGTGATGATAGCTTTGTCATAGGAAGATACCATGGCAATAGTAATAACGGGTTGCTTACATTGTTGCATGGCATCGATCGCGTTCTGAATGATATTGGTTAAGACAAGATCTAGTTTAAGTGGATTTATTTTTACCGTGACTAAAGATTGTAGGTTTTCTAAGTTAATATTAACTTTCGTTTCTTTGAGTTTATCCTGATACAGGTTGATTGATTGTTTGATCAACAATGCCAGATCCTGACGCTGGATATCCTCACCATCTTCGTATGAAAAATACTTCAATAGTTTAATCACATTGTTCATTTTTTCACTTAAAGGAGCCAACCGAGAAATGGAACTAACAGCCCCTGTCCAGTCATCTTTCTTAACCTTTAACTGGACGGCTGTGATAGAACTATTCATGGCCGAGAGGGGTTGGCTAAGTTCATGTACCACCGTGGCGGCCATCTGTCCCAACGCGGCGGCTTTACTTTGTTGAACCATTACTGCTTGTGCGTCGCGTAATGCTTGAGTTCTATGCTCGACCTGCTCTTCTAGTGATTCGTTGAGTTTGATAACCGCTTGTTCCGCTTTCTTTCGTTTTTCAATGTTGATCAATGTCACTAATAGACGGCTATCACTTTCCATATTGGTTTGGCTGATGGCAAACATGACGGGTGTTGACTTTTGATGTTGACTCAAAACGTTGGTTTCGTGGAAGGGAGCCATGACATCACTATGCTGCAACAGATAACTTTCAAATGGGGCAATCATACGCATATCCAGAACCGATTGAATCGGGACAGATTGTTGATTTTCAGTCAATACATCCAGCTGCAGCAGATTTCTAGCGGTATCGTTTAAAAACAGTATGTCGCCCTTTTGATTTATGGAGACAACCCCTATCTGAATTTTATCGATAATGGCTTCTAGTTCGCGACTGTGCCTGAGCTCATCATTAGCGGCTTGCTTTCGAGACACCAGTTTCGACTGTCGCTCTCGATAGTATAAATAGGCGAGAGATAGCGCGCCAAAAAAGATAATAAAGAATATGAAGGCGTTTTGAGTAAAGCGACTGTTTTTCTCCAAGTAGTATAAGTTCCAATGAGTGTCTGTTATGGGAAACGAATTAACCAGATAGGCCTCATCATCAATTATCCAGAAAGACAGCGACAGATTTAGGTAGCGAGCGAGCTCATAGGTTTTCTGGAATAGGCTGGATATTCTGGTTTTACCAAACTGTTGTTGTTTAAGTATTGAAGACTGAACCTGCTCAGACAGTCGGCCCACACTTTTATATC
This sequence comes from Polaribacter sp., assembly GCA_047615545.1. Classification (GTDB taxonomy): domain Bacteria; phylum Pseudomonadota; class Gammaproteobacteria. The sequence continues at coordinate 17,267 of JBLHID010000024.1, read as the reverse complement.
GCCATTGCTCCTTTCCACTTAAAATAATGACGTTGTTTTGAGATGCAACCAGTATGTTCTGTCCTGCATCACGCCAGTTGCCCTCCCACTCACGTAAGTCCAGTTTCACTACAATGACACCAATAACGTCGCCCTTGATATTCGACACGGGCTCAGAAATGAAAAAGCCAGGTATACCGGTTGTAGCGCCGATGGCGTAATAGAACTGCCGGGTTCTTTTTTCAATGGCATCTTTGAAGTAGGGCCGAAATGAATAGTTTTGATTTAGGAAACTGCTGCTTTGGTTAAAGTTGCTTGCTGCAAGCACTTTGCCCGTTTTATTCATTAGGTAAACGGCACTGGCGCCTGAACGATGAGCCACAAATTGAAGCTGGCGATTTAAATTGTCCTGATCACTATACGGCTGAATATTTTGGCTGATGAGTGCATTTTGAACATTATGGTCACTGGCCAATAAGGCAGGCAAATATTCATACTGGCTAATAGACGCTTTGAAAGATTGCTGGAAAAAACGAGTGCTTGAGGGTTGTTCAAGATTCCACGAATTGAGCTGGAAAAAGTAGAAAGCAATGCTGACAATCAATGAAAATAGACACAAAAATAAGGGTGCCGCTATTAATTGTGACTTCATATGCTTTTGACGTTGGGCGAAAAGATTTTATCCAGAATAGCCGTTATTTTGCACTATTAGGGTGCGTTTTCCTACAGCTGCTGTTTTCTTACCGACTCATTATATCAACGACAAAATGGTCTGAAAAGCGATTAAAATTATTGAGCCGAAGGTTATATTATTGTTCTTTATCAATCGCAATGAAGCTTATAACCGATTGATTATAATAAGTTAAATAGAGTTGACTGCTTTACACCAAAGTACTGTTTTTGAATAAAGTACTCAGGTTTTTTTCGATAAATAGTTCCCTTTTAATCATAAAGTTGGGTGTCTGTGAGGAAAAATAATGGAGAAGAAAATTTCAGCTGTGTAGCCTCTATCAGTCTTACTAACGAGAGGAGAAAACTGTGAAAATTGTCGCTGCTATCATCAAGCCGTTCAAACTTGATGACGTTCGGATGGCGTTGACCGACATCGGTATTAATGGTTTGACGGTATACGAAGTAAAGGGTTTTGGCCGCCAGAAGGGCCATACCGAATTATATCGAGGTGCCGAATATGTCGTTGATTACATTCCAAAAATGAAAATTGAAATTGCTGTGGAAGATGAACAAGTCGATGCCGTAGTCGACTCAATTATAGCAACATCAAGAACCGGTAAAATTGGAGACGGAAAAATTTTCGTCACAAATTTAGAACAAGTTATTCGAATTCGTACCGGTGAAACCGGCGCGACGGCACTTTAGGAGCGATCATGGAAACTCAAATATTTCATTTACAGTACGCAATAGACACCTTCTATTTTCTCGTATGTGGTGCTCTGGTGATGTGGATGGCTGCAGGATTTGCCATGTTAGAGGCAGGCCTTGTGCGGTCTAAAAATACGACTGAAATTCTCACTAAGAACGTTGTGCTGTATGCCGTAGCCTGCACTATGTATATGGTTGTAGGTTACGACATCATGTATGACGGCGGAATATTCCTGTCTGGATTGTCAGGTGGCGATACATTGGTTGCCGATGCACTAGCGGCATCAGTTGAAAATGGATTTGAAGGTGCTTCTGTTTATTCAGCACCATCCGACTTTTTCTTTCAGGTGGTGTTTGTCGCTACCGCGATGTCGATTGTGTCTGGTGCAGTCGCAGAGAGAATGAAGCTTTGGGCATTCATTGTTTTTGCGGTAGTCATGACTGGCTTTATATATCCCGTAGAAGGTTATTGGACCTGGGGCGGCGGCAGTGTATTTGGCCTGTTTAGTCTTGGCGATGATTTTGGTTTCTCTGATTTCGCTGGATCAGGCATTGTGCATCTAGCGGGTGCAGCAGCAGCATTGGCGGGTGTTTTATTACTGGGTGCTCGAAAGGGTAAGTATGGAAAAGAGGGTCAAGTTAATGCGATACCGGGTGCGAACATGCCCCTTGCTACTTTAGGTACTTTTATTCTCTGGATGGGCTGGTTTGGTTTTAACGGTGGCTCGGTACTTAAACTAGGCGATATTAGCAGTGCTAACGCAGTGGCTATGGTATTTGTAAACACGAACGCTGCTGCTGCAGGTGGTGTTGTGGCTGCATTAATCCTGGCTCGAATCCTGTTTGGCAAGGCTGACCTAACGATGGTATTGAACGGCGCGCTTGCTGGGCTTGTTGCTATTACGGCTGAACCCTCCACACCAACAGCGCTTGAGGCCAGTTTAATTGGTGCAGTTGGCGGTATTATCGTTGTATTTGCCATAATTTCTTTGGATAAAATGAGGATTGATGATCCTGTAGGTGCAATATCGGTTCATGGTGTCGTTGGAGTTTGGGGCTTACTTGCAGTGCCGCTAACCAATGATGGGGCTAGTTTTGTTGGTCAGATTGTCGGTGCTTTGGTGATATTCTTCTGGGTCTTCTTAGCGAGCTTACTGGCTTGGTATCTGATCAAGAAAGTGATGGGTATTCGAGTGAGTGAAGAGGAAGAGTACGACGGCGTCGATCTGACTGAATGCGGTATGGAAGCGTATCCAGAGTTTACCAATAAGTAAAAATAGAAAAACTGAATCGGTGTTGCGCTTAATTCAAGTGGCGCACACCGATCCAGGCTTTAAAGTTTAGCTACCCTCAATAATGCAAACATCACGGACAGATGCACCTTTGGAAAATGCCAGTGCCTTACCATACTCTTCTGAGTGGTAACAACGTTCAGCGTCTTCAAGGCTTGGGAATTCGACAATGACATTCCTTGCGCGCTCGTTGCCTTCTAACCACACCGTTCGTGATCCCCGCGCGAGAAATTTCCCACCATGGGCTTCAATGGGTACAGTGGCTAGTTTGGCATATTTAGCATAAGCATCAGCGTCTGTAACGTCGACATGGGCTATCCAGTAGGCGGTCATTTAGGTCTCTCGGTTTGCTTTAGTTAAAATCATACTAGCGCATATTCAGATCAGATAAAATATGTAATGATTTATCAATATAGATTATAAGCTGATGCAATCTAATATCCGAAACCGATATAGTGACAATAATTTGATGCTCGTCGTCGACGCTTTAAGAGGAGAAAGTGCGAGTGATGTAGGCAGTAGGAACGCCATCGGCATCTACCATCCATGGGATTGCTAACGAAGGGTTGCTGCGGATGAACGGTTTAAAGGGTTATAGAAAGGCTAAATAAATTTAAGGTGTTGTGTATGTTTACTATCACTCGTTTATTCACGCAGGCTCGGCTCCAGACTCGTCTGATGTTGACGCTTGTTTTTATTGTGCTTTTACAGGCGATCGTTAGCGGTAGTTTTACGCTCCACTATATTGAAGTAGTCCTTGAAGAGCGCATTGGCGAGCAGGCTTTACAGCTCTCACGTGTCATTTCCAACCTACCTCAAATCAAGCAAGGGTTAGCTAAGCGTGATGCTAAGAAAATCCAGGCTTTGGCTGAATCGATTCGTTTGGAGACAGATGCTAGGTTTATTGTCGTTGGTGATCTCGAAGGTATCCGTTTCTCACATCCTATAGCAGAGCGAGTCGGTAAAAAACGAGTGGGAGGAGATAATCAAAGGGCTATCGAAAATGGAGAGTCCTATGTGTCGAAGGCAGTCGGTAGTCTTGGACCCTCTATGCGGGGTAAGTCACCTATTTTTGATAATAGTGGCAAGATCATCGGTGTTACCAGTGTGGGCTACATGTTGGATAGTATCGATGCCAGAGTCAGTGGTTTTCAAAACTCAGTGATATTCATCGTAATAATGTCATTGATTTTCAGCATGTTGGTCGGCATAGCTATTTCCCGGCATTTTAAAAAAGTTCTTTTTGGACTGGAGCCGGAGGAAATAGCGCGCCTGTTCGAGGAACGAAACACAACTTTGGAAACTGTTAAAGAAGGCATTATTTCGATTGACCTTGAGGGCCTCATTACTACTTTCAACCGCACAGCGATAGAAACATTAGGATTGACTAAAACCAAATCACTAACCGGGCAGGATATTCGTCAAGTATTGCCCGAGAGTGGTATGTGGAGTGTGTTAGAAAATGGAAAACCAGTGCATGATAGAGAAGTCTGGATCAACGGACAAAATTTGATAGTCAATCGGCTTCCTGTCAACGTTAATGGAAAAATTACGGGTGTTGTCTCTAGTTTTCGACCGAAAGGCGAGCTTGAATTACTGACACGGCAGTTATCTCAAATTGAGCAGTATGCTGAAAGCCTACGTGCACAAAGTCATGAATACGCCAATAAGCTACATACTATAGGAGGCTTAATTCAGCTAGGTGCGAAGGATCAAGCCATGGAGCTTATTGGGCAGGAAAGCAAAGGCATACAGGACTTGGTACAGCTATTGGTGAAAGTGGTACCGGATCCTATTGTTGCTGGCTGCATTCTAGGTAAGTTTAATAGGGCTCGTGAACTTGGACTCGAGCTGATCGTTGATAAGGAAAGTCAAATGGTAGACATCCCCAAAAATATGCCGCGCGATAAGTTGGTCTCACTAATAGGAAACTTGCTCGATAACGCGTTTGAGGCGACCCGAGTAAATACAACACCAAACAACCTTACCAATCGTAATGTGATCCTGTCTATGAGCGATTATGGTGACGATTTAATTTTCGAAATCGATGATCACGGAAAGGGTATTTCGGAGGTAGATAAAGGATTGATATTTGATAAAGGTGTTAGCTCCAAAATAGAAGAGGGCCATGGCTACGGTTTATATCTGGTTTCCTGTATTTTAAAGGAGCTTCAAGGAGAAATGACGCTGCAAAATCTTGACGTTGGCGGTAGTCGCGCTATTGTATACCTTCCTAAACAATATTAATGTGAACTTCTGAGAAGTTAAAATGAGTGCAATTAGAACTATTATCGCTGAGGATGACGAACGGATTGCCGAAATCCAACATCGCTTTCTTGAAAATGTAGAAGGCTTCGAAGTCATCGGCATTGCGCATAATATGACCGATTGCAGGGAAATGAGCGATATCCTCGAGCCAGATTTGATCCTGTTAGATATCCATTTTCCAGACGGCAACGGTCTTGAATTTTTAAAGTCTCTAAGGGAAGGCGAAAGAACCGTTGATGTGATTTTGGTGACTGCGGCAAAGGATGTGAACTCGCTCAAAGACGCTATGCATGGTGGTGTGTTTGACTATATTGTGAAACCAATGGAATTTAATCGATTACGCCATTCATTGGATAGATTTAGAAACCATTTTAATAAAATAAGTACTTTGGAAACCTTGGAGCAATCAGATATAGATGGGCTCATGCCTGGCGTCAAAGGTGGCTATGTTGATAATAAGGACGACAGTTTACCCAAGGGTATCGATTCAATAACGCTAACAAAGGTGCGATTAGTATTTAATACTAATCCAGCATCCTTGAGTGCGGATCTAGTGGGGCAGGATATTGGCGTATGTCGTACTACGGCTCGACGATACCTAGAGTTTTTAGTGGGTACGAGAGAGTTGGCAGTTGATGTCAGTTATGGTGGTGTTGGTCGTCCCGAACGTCACTACTGCCAGTCATAGTTGGCTGAGCTATTGGTCGAGTTTTCTGCGATGTTCGGTTTTAAAAGCCTACTTTAGGGCGCCTCTAAAAATAGTAATTTTTTTGTGACCTGTTTTTGTGTTCCTGCAAAACAGACATACATGCCATCCATGGCTATAAGTGCAAAGAAGCACCGCGCGTAGAACCGAAGTGTACATGAAGTACATGAAGATCGACCGGGCTGGCGTACCAGCACGGAGCTGACGCCGCAATCGCGGAAAAAGTGCATTTTTAGAGATGCCCTTTATTCGGTGTGCACATTATGAACAATATCAACTAAAAAGATTAAAAGCCCATTATCCCCCAATTATTCTCCCCGTTAAGATAATCGATGTAAGTTACCACCTCGTACACAATACAATTTGAGGAAGGTATCTATGAATAACAAATTCAAAAGAAGTCGTCGTGAGATTTTCACAATGGCTGCAGCTAGCTGTCTGAGCATTGCGATAGCCGGTATCTCGCCATCAGTTTTTGCGGCCAAACTTGATTCAATTCATTTTCTAATTCCTGGCGGCGCTGGTGGTGGCTGGGATGGTACTGCTCGTGGAACGGGCGAGGCGTTAACGAAAGCGGGGATCATTAAGCAGGCAACGTTTGAAAACATGTCTGGCGGTGGTGGTGGTAAAGCTATCGGTTATTTGATTGAAAATGCCAAGAGTAACGAAGGCACTTTGATGGTGAACTCTACACCGATTGTGATTCGTTCATTAACGAAAGTATTCCCGCAAAACTTTCGTGATTTAACCATGGTTGCTGGAACAATCGGTGATTATGCAGCATTCATTGTCAGCAAAGATAGCAAATACAAAACCTTTAAAGATTTGCAGGCTAGCTTTAAAGCGAACCCCAAGAAAATTGCGATTGGTGGCGGTTCGGTCCCCGGTGGCATGGATCACTTAGTTGCAGCGATGGCATTTCAGGCGGCAGGCGAAGATCCTACAAAAGTTAAATATATCCCCTACGACGCTGGTGGCAAGGCGATGGCTGCGCTATTGAGCGGAGAGATTGCAGTATTGTCTACTGGTCTATCTGAGGCAATAGCACTCGCTGATGCAGGAGAGGTTCGTATCCTAGCGACGACTGCCTCTGAGCGTGTTTCAGCGGCTCCGAATGCTAAAACATTTAAGGAGCAAGGCGTTGATGTTGAGTTTGTCAACTGGCGTGGTTTTTTCGCAGCGCCTAATTTGTCTGATGAAAAACGTGACCAGTATATCGATGCTTTAGCTGCGATGTACAAAACACCAGAATGGGAAGTCGTTCGGGAACGTAATGGCTGGGTCAATATATATAATGCGGGAGACGACTTCACTTCGTTTCTGAAAAAACAGGAAAAAATCATCGGTGACCTTATGCGTCAGTTAGGTTTTCTATAATCTTTTTTGATTAATTCTTGTGTAAATATCAGTATTGCCTCGTCATTAGGTGCACGGGGCAATACTGTTAGGAGAAGAGTACCGTGTCCCTAGAGCGCTCACTGGCTTTATTATTTCTGACTATTTCGATTATCTATGGCTATACCTCTTTTTTTGTAATCGATGGAAGTTTACCGCCATTTGCAAAATTAAGCCTTGTTTGGCCTAGTTCATTCCCCAAAATTCTAGCGACTATGGGCATCGTGCTAGGGTTCTTTTTGGTGTTTTCCAAGCCAAGTCCTAATACTAAAACTGAGATTGATTTAGAACAGTTGCAAAGTTACAGCTGGTTTCCTGCGTTTGCTTTATTAGGCATGATGATTGCCTATGCACTATTGCTACGCCCGATGGGCTTTATTGTTTCAACATTTAGTTTTTTGGTGATTGGATCAATGGTGTTGGGTGAAAGAAAGCTACTTCTACTGTCTCTAGTTGCCGTGATCGGTTCGGCTGGTATTTGGTATTTGGTCCAGCAGGTATTGGGTATTTATCTACGTCCATGGCCTTGGTTTCTGTCGGGAGGATTTTAAATGATTGACGGTCTGTTAATCGGGTTATCGACTGCACTCTCTTTAAAGATGATCCTAATGGTGGTTGCCGGCTGTCTCATCGGTACATTCATCGGTATGTTGCCGGGTTTAGGACCCATGTCGATCATCGCCATTATGATTCCAGTGGCTATTTCACTAGGCGACCCTGCAGGGGCGCTCATATTATTGGCGGGGGTTTATTATGGTGCAATATTTGGTGGCTCCACTTCCTCTATATTAATCAATGCGCCCGGTGTTGCTGGCACAGTGGCGACGAGCTTCGATGGTTATCCGATGGCTCGGGCAGGTAAGGCCGGTAAGGCATTAACGATTGCGGCTGTTTCTTCGTTTTGTGGTGGCACTATTGGCGCCATCTTGTTAATGCTTTTCGCCCCTGTATTAGCAAACGTCGCCCTATTATTTCATTCGGCCGAGTATTTTGCTCTGATGGTGGTGGGTTTGTCGGCGATAGCGGCATTTTCCGGTAATGGGCAGGTGAGTAAGGCACTCGCGATGACGCTATTAGGTCTTATGCTAGCGACAATTGGCGAGTCAGCGTTATTTAATATGCCTCGTTTTACCTATGGCATTTTGAACCTTCAATCAGGGATAGGCTTTATAACCTTGGCGATGGCAATGTTTGCGTTGCCGGAGGCTATTTTCCTAATTTTGGATCCTGCGCGAACTAAGCCAAAGTCTGAACAGGAAAATGCGATAAAAGATTTGCGTATTACTAAAGAAGAAGCGAAAACGATAGCGCCGGTCATAGCGAGGCAATCAGTACTGGGTTTCTTTATCGGCGTTCTGCCTGGTGCGGGCGCGACGATAGCTTCTTTTCTGGGTTATGCCGTTGAACGCAATTTAAGTACCAAAGAAGAGCAGAAAGAATTTGGTAAAGGCTCGATAAAAGGCCTTTCAGCACCAGAAACAGCTAACAATGCAGCTTGTACAGGATCATTTGTACCGTTACTCACATTAGGCATACCCGGTAGTGGCACGACTGCAATTCTGTTGGGTGCATTGATCGCCCTTAATGTAACGCCCGGTCCGCGCTTAATGGTTGATCAGCCTGAAATATTCTGGAGCGTTATTATTTCGATGTATATCGGCAACCTTGTTTTACTTGTGCTGAACCTACCGCTAATACCCTATATCGCCAAGATACTCACTGTTCCCAGGTCTTACCTGATTCCGTTTATATTATTTTTTACGCTGATGGGGGTATATATCGGGCAGAATAACGCCGCTGAATTGCTGATTCTAATTGGCCTCGGTGTCATGGCATGTATATTTAGAGTGGCTGGTTATCCATTGGCGCCACTGCTGATTGGTTTTATACTTGGCCCGATGTTAGAGAATAACTTCTCGCGCAGTATACAGCTGTATGACGGTATCGGCTTTTTGTGGCAACGACCTATGACGGGCGCTTTATTAGTGATTGCCATTGTCTTGGTACTGCTACCAACCATTCGTCTCTATTTATCAAGCCGAAGAAAGCCAATATAGGTTTTTGTTAATGGTAATAAATAACCCGCAAAGGCGTTTTTGTTATTGAATGACAGCCGACCGATCAGGTTGCTTGTCATTCGACAACTTTTGCAATGTCAATTTATTAAAGCGCAGACAGAGTAGGGTGCTCGTCGTCATCAAGCCGATAGCAAGTCCCGACCAAAGGCCAGCACCTTGTAGCTCGAAGTGAAAAGCGAGTAGTGATCCACCGCCAATGCCAAGCACCCAAAAACCAAACCCCGCGATCCAAAGTGGTGTAATTATGTCTTTAAATGCACGTAGCGCGCGTGCAGCAATTGCTTGTAAACCATCGAACACCTGGAATATCGCTGCTATCATCAAGAGTTGAGCGGCGAGGGTTGATACCTCTTTAAAGCCGACGTCACTTGATGAAATGAACAAACGAATGATTTGATCCGAATAACCAAGGGGAATGATAACCATCACCGACAACAAACCTACGCCAAGCAACATAGCCAAATTACCAACGCGACGAGCCGCTAATATTTGACCTTTACCAACCGCCTGAGCTACTCGAATCATAGTGGCCTCGGCTAGCCCAAAGGCAAGCACAAAGGGTATGCCAACCCAGGCCATAACGATTTCATGAGCGGCTAAAGTTTTAGCACCAATAACGCCAGACAGTATTGATACCGCGATAAACAATCCGGCTTCCATGAAAGTCAATGCAGCAACGGGAATACCTAGCCTGACTATCTCAGTGGAAATGGTTCGGTCAAAATACCATCGACCCTGAAATAAGCCGTAGCCACGGAACTCGGTATGGAAATAAATGTAAATAATTAGACTTAAAAACATCAGCCAAGTGACAATTGTTGCTGCTAAGCCAGCTCCAAACAAGCCCATGGCAGGTAAACCAAGGCCACCATACACAAACCAAACGGTTAACAGATAGTTCAAAAATACCGCCGCAACTGAGATGACCATAATTGCTGTGGGTTTTGATAGTGCCGATATAAAATTTCGAAATACAGCAAACCAAAGAACAGGTAAGGCCATGCCGCTAAGCCCGTGCAAATAGGGTGTCGCGAGGCTGATGACTATTGGATCTTGCCCAGTCGCTATCAGTATCAGATCGAGATTCCAAATTAGAATCATCGATGGAATGCCCAGAAATGTTGAAACAATAAACCCCTGCCGCACTGCTTGCCCCAGCCCCGATTTATCACCCGCGCCATCGGCATGTGCGGCGAGTACGCCAATGACAGACAGAAACCCCATCAGTATGACGAGTATTTCGAAAGATAAACTACCAGCGATGCCAACTGCCGCAAGCTCGTGATATCCGAGTTTGCCAACGATGATTTTTGTCGTAATGAACATGGCGTATTCAGAGAGATAAGCCGCAGCCAACGGCAGCGCGATTATCAGGAAATACCAAATTTCGGATTTGAGTTTAATGGTTGAACCTGTCGTTATATGGGCAATTGAAATGAGGACAGTTTACAGGGCATCTCCAAAAAGCACTATTTTTAGAAACGTCCTACAGAAGTTAATGAATAACAATAGATGGCTGTTTTCAAATTAATGAACGTTCGATTGCCGGTAGACCTTAATGATGACATTAGTTTATGCTGATTGAGGTAGGTTCTATCGGGGTGTTATATTCCTTGCAGGAAGACGCTGTGGGTGGGTTCCTTTTGTAGCTTAGCATCATCGATTCGTCACGACTTTTCTCCTTAAAATAATGTGGTGTGGAAGCAACCTAGGATGCTGGCTGGATAGCAATGAGATATACCAATAAAACCCCGAACTCACCCTCGAACTGGGTGGGTTCCCAAGTGCACCGGAATGACTATATTGACTCACTAATTTCCGCATAGAAAATAAAAAGGGCCGAGGCTACAGTTTCTATCAACCGATATTCGTAGCGATATTAATCTAACAGGAGTGATCGAAATGGACCAAACTGAAGGGCTTCATACAACCGAAGCCAATTGGGAAGAAATGATGACTATTGCTGACAATCGTGTGCCCAGTTCAGGCGTTAGCTCGAATGGCTTTAATTTTGAAGTGGCGAGTTCATGTCGCTACTAGTAGTTGGCCTTGTGTTACTGGCTGCCCTGTTGCACGCCAGCTGGAACGCAATGGCCAAGTCTGGTGGTACACCAGAATTGAGTATTGCATCCTACCAGCTGGTGAGTGCTTTATTGTGTATACCATTCCTGTTTTTCGTGCCACTACCGTTAGTGGGAAGTTGGCCGATGATTTTGTTCTCGGTGATAGTCCATAATTTATATTACTACACCTTAGCTAGGTCATACCGGGCAGGCGATCTGTCGCAAATGTATCCTTTGTTTCGTGGGTTGGCCCCCGTCTTGGTGACTATCGGTGCCATGTTTTTTGCGCAGGAATGGTTGTCCATTGGATCGATGCTGGGTATTGGTTTAATAAGCCTCGGGTTAGTCAGCATTACATTGCTAGGTGGAAAGTTTGGCCAGATTTCCCCCGAAGCTTTGCGCTGGGGATTAGCGACCTCTGTCTTGATTGCAACTTATACGGTTGCCGATGGATTAGGCGTGCGTGCTGCTGGCAATAGCTTGAGTTACATTTTATGGCTGTTTTCACTGGAGTTCCTACCGATTTGTATTGTATTGTTGCTGACCAAAAGAAAAGATTGGTTTGCTTACCTTGCGAACAAACCCGGGAAAATAGCGCTCGGTGGCATCGCCTCGTCGGCTGCTTATGGGTTGGTGATTTTTGCGATGGGACTGGGCTCAATGGCAATGGTGTCCTCATTGCGGGAAACCAGCGTTATTTTTGCTGCCCTGATTGGTACGCTAATATTTAAAGAATCGTTTGGGCGGCAACGAATTATTGCGGCGGCACTGGTTTGTACTGGTATTATCCTGATTCATTGGTTGGGTTGAAATGGTACAATTTCAGATAAACCTCCACTTAATATCTATACGTCCAATTTATTGTTAAAACTATTATGCTAACTGATTCTTTCCCTACCGTTGACCTTAGCCACAAGCCGACACCGCTCGAACGACTCAATAATTTGAGTGCCGATTATCAAACGAATATCTGGGTAAAACGAGATGATTGTACTGGCCTTGCATTTGGTGGTAACAAAAGCCGCCAGCTCGAATACTATGTTGGCCACGCCATATCACTGGGCGCAGATACCCTGTTAACCACAGGCGCGGTGCAATCTAACCATGTACGTATGACCGTTGCAGCAGCACGCAAAATGGGGCTAGATGTTGAGGTACAGCTTGAGCATCGGGTCGACCGAGATCAAATGGAATACAAAAATTCGGGTAACCCATTTCTAGTTAAATTGATGGGTGCAAAAATTCATTATTACCCAGCTGGTGAGGATGAAAATGGTGCCGATCAGGCGATGGTGGATAGAGCCGAGGTGTTGAAGCAGGCAGGTAAAAAACCCTATGTCATCCCGCTATCAAATGTAAAAGCACCCTATGGCGCGTTGGGCTATGTCGAGGCAGCTGAAGAAACATTACAGCAACTCAGTATGATGAATATGACCCCCACACGATTTATATTACCTACCGGTAGTGCATCGACACATGCTGGTTTTTTGTTAGGTTTGCGTTCGCTAGGCTGCAATATTCCTGTCAATGGCATCTGTGTTCGGCGTGATGCCGTCAGCCAGCAACAGCGTGTTTTCACTAAAATGCAATCTGTCATCGAATTGATGGCACTTGATGTCGATATCGATATTGAACAGATTATTTGTGATGATCGTTTCCTCGCACCCGGTTATGGTCAGCTGAATCAGTCAACCGAAAAGGCAATAAAGCTTTTAGCACGAAGAGAAGGGCTGTTACTCGACCCCACTTATTCCGGGAAAGCCTTTGCAGCTTTAATAGATTTGTTGGAGAACCAGTGCCCAGGGTCTGATCAACATATTGTCTTTCTGCATACCGGTGGTACGCCGTCATTGTTTGCTTACCCTGAGTTAGTCGCGCAAGAGGAGATGTCGTTTTAATGGAATACCTACAATTGGATATCGATTCAATCTCGCATGTCATCAGTATATCGGTGGCACCAGTTTTCTTACTAGCTGGTATTTCGGGATTGCTCATGGTTCTGACGAATCGACTAGGACGCACGATTGACCGTTCGCGATCCTTGCAAAAGACTTTAACCGATAAAACGCGGCCTCAACATAAAATAGTCATCGAAAAAGAAATGAAGAGTTTGGCGAAACGTAGCCGTTTTATCAATGCGGCAATCAATCTTGCGACAGTTAGTGCGTTGATGGTTTGTTTAGTGATTATCACGCTGTTTGTTGGGGGGTTGTCGACTTATAACGTGGCACTGGTTGTGGCGAGCCTGTTCATCTTATGCATGACACTATTGAGTGCTTCATTTTCGTGTTTTCTGGTTGAGGTTTTCATTGCAACACGAACACTGCGCTCGACATTAAATAGTATAGAGCGGTTTCGATAATAGACTTGATAATGCCGGTGCTATTGGCACAGTCACGTTTTAGTCTTTTAATATTTAAGAAAAAGAATGATATTTTTGAAAAACTGAAGAAGTGTCTGAACTAGATTTAGCGATATAGTCCTGAGCTTGGTCCAATCTAATATTTCGCTTCTTTAGTCAACCTTGATTAGAAAAGTAAAAACCATGTCAGAACAGATTGAAGTTGAACCCTTAAAACTAATAACCAAGCAAACCACCAAACAACTGTCGCGACGCTCTAATCAAAAAGGGCTGGTGCGGCTATTTGGACACTTGAGCTTATTATGTTTAACTGGGCTGGCTGTTTCTCAGGTTGAATCGGGTTGGCTACTATTAATTGCGATTCTATTGCACGGTATTGTGCTTAGCTTTGTGTTTTCACCCTTGCATGAAACGATTCACTACACTGCTTTTAAGTCGATTGAATTGAATAATACGGTGGCTGCGGTTTTTGGTTTTATTCTGGTGATTCCGTATCAGTATTTTCGCGCGTATCATTCTGCCCATCATCGCTATACTCAAGATGTTAACAAAGATCCCGAACTCTCCAATAAACTGGTTGGCAAGAAAGTACTCACCCGATATGACCACGCGCTACACCTCAGTGGGTTGCCGTTTTGGTGGGGGAATTTCAAAATGCTTTATCAACACGCAAAGGGTGATGTAACCGAGGCATATCTACAAAGCAGTGATCATCAAACTATTATTACCGAAGCTAGAATTCATACCGGCCTGTATTTAGCTTTAATCGTTGGATACGTTGTGTTTGATATGACATGGTTACTACATTACTGGATTTTGCCGTTGCTGATCGGCCAGCCATTTTTACGTTGGTTTTTATTGGCAGAACATAGCGGCTGCGACTTTTCGTCAAATATGCTTGAAAATTCACGTACCACTGACACCAATCCATTGGTCAACTTTCTGTCGTGGAATATGTCCTATCATGCCGAACATCATTATCTGGCATCCGTACCATTTCATGCGTTGCCTGCGCTACACGCTTATACTGGGCAGCAAGTTAAATTTAAGGGCGAGGGTTATTGGAAGACGGTTTCACAAATACTCTAGTTGTTACTGCTGGCGACCCATCCGATAAAACTGTCTACTTGTCCATCTGCATATAAATCCAGAATTCGATAACCATGCACAGAGCTGTCCATGGCGTGTGAAATCCAAAAGTCTTCGGTGCCAGTTGGGTCGGCTGATTCGCTGTGTGTGATCTGAGCGAAAGTTGATGGCGTTGTGTATTGGGCAAGGTCAGCATCGATATCTTTTGCCGCTAAATGGGTATGTCCAGCGATGACTGCCTTAATCGAGGGTTGCCCTTTTAAGTAGGCTATAAATTTATCGTTGTTATCCAGCCGACAACTAAAAGAAGGACAGCTGTTTATAGTGGGGTGATGTAAAGCTACCAATATTGGTTGGTTTAATCCTGACCCTATATTGCCCTCAAGCAGTGTTTGTTCTTTTTCAGATACCATCCCGTGATGTTCTTGTTTGATTGTTGAGTCTACAAATAAAATCGACCAGCCATGACGCTCAACCTTTGATTGATATTTTACTGAGCCGCCAGCCAGATGTTGTCGAATCATCTCTGCCTCATCATGGTTGCCAGGTAATACGTAAACAGGCAGATCCATGTCGCAAAAAATTGACTTCAAGCGACCGTAGGATTTTGAATTAGAAGTTTGAACCAAATCCCCGCTAGCAATAATTAAGGATGGTCGAGGCGACAAAGCGCCAATAGCGCCGAGTACTCGACGTAACGACTCACCCGTATCCACACCCTGTAGTTTGTCGCCGTCATTCTCAGTAAGATGAATGTCGGTTATCTGAGCAATGCGCAGTGTGTTTAGCGTCATCTCGATTGTCCTATATGATTAATATTAAGCCAATAGTAGCTCCGCCGGGGTTGAACTTTATAAATAATGCGGAATACATCCTGAGTAAATTCCTGGAAATTTAAGCCTTGTTCTTGGTCGTTGATTAAATCGTCAATGTCTTCTGAACGGGTTGATAATCGCTTACTGAATATTCCGACCCAAGCCCATGGACTCAACTCAGAGGGACATGGCCTAAATACTTAACGCTTGAACCGACCGGTAAAATTAAATATATCTTCTAGCTCTTTTAAACGAGAGCTGGTGTCTGACCATAAGGCCTTTTCTAGTGCCGCTATTAACGATTCTATAATAAACAAAATTACTACGCCGGAGTCCCATCCTGAGGGTGCTTCGATACGGCTGGTGAAATAGTGTGTGGCATGACTGGTGATGGGTGATAGCCATTGGTCAGTAAATAATACGATTTTCACATCGCGTTCACTCGCAAGTTTGGCAAGTTCGAGCAAATCGGCCTCATAACGGCGTATATCAAAAATGATGAGTACATCACCTGAGTTGATATTCAATAGGTGATGCGGCCATAAGCCTGATGAAGAGGGCAGCATCTGTACATTTTTACGAATGACTTGGAGATGAGTTTGCAAATAATCGGCGAACGCATGCGTAATTCGACCACCGACAATGTGAACACCTCTGTTTTTTTCGCTCAGTAAACTGACCACCTGGTCGAAAGATTCGTGATCAATTTGTTTTAATGACTGACGTAAATTGGTCGTCACTGCAGTCGCAAACTGCCCCAATATATGTTCCGCCGGAACATCGCTCGCCCAGTGATCGTGTTTTACCATTGGGTCTGACAGGGTTTGTTGGAGTTCGTCTCTAAGTGCCGCTTGAAAGTCCGAAAAACCTTTGAAGCCGAGCTTTTTGGCGGTGCGCATGACCGTCGGGGTCGAGACATTGGCTGATTTAGCCAGCTCAGTAATGGTTACCAGTCCTGCCATTGGGTAATTAGCAATGAGTGCATTGACCAATTCTCTTTCTGCGGGTGTGAATTGATCAAACTGCTGTTTTATTTTCTCGGCTATGGTCACTCGCTCTCCCTTCGATTCGATGTTTTCGATATTGCTATGTAATAAATTTGACAATGTAGGCGGCAGCTGTAATAATTTTTACAGGGCTGGCATTGATTGATTAAATTGCCATTTATTGTCAGCTAAGAATAACAGTTTATAGGACATCATGATCGAATTACCCGACTCTTTGTTTTCTACCCAACCAGCGCCTATTGTCGAAAATGTGTCAGGGCAGGGTGGTGTTGTTTTGATATGTGAACATGCTGGACAACTGTTGCCACGGTCGCTGGGTAGTCTCGGGCTGGATACTGAGGCAATGTCGACTCATATCGCCTGGGATATTGGTGCCGCTGGTTTGGCCCGTACTTTGTCTAAACAATTAGATGCACCACTAATATTGCAGCGCTACTCTCGTTTAGTATTCGACTGCAATCGGGTAATGGAAGCGCCAGATGCCATTGTCGAAGTGAGTGATGGTGTTGAGATTCCAGCCAATCAATATATATCAGCAGCCGAAAGAAAGTCACGCTTTGATCAAGTTTATACGCCATTCGAACGTGCGATTGAACAAGTAATTGACGATTGCCAGCAACTAGGCACAAGCCCTGTGATAGTTTGCATTCACAGTTTCACACCTGTTTTTAAGGGAAAGCAACGGAGTCTTGATCTTGGAATTATTCATGATCCTTCAGATGCCACCTTTGCCGCCTATACTTTAGAGCTAGGTCTTCAATCTGGTGAATACAGTGTTGCACTCAACCAGCCCTATGAGGCGCGAGATGGTGTTACCCATACATTAGAGAAGC